>DATHNV010000130.1:0-4714 GCA_035485615.1 Acidimicrobiales bacterium | reverse complement strand
TCAGCGGTTCCACCTCCACCGTCGTGTTGGTGTGCGCGGTCTTTCTCGCGGCCACGGTCGAGATGGTCGAAGCGCTCACCATTGTGGTGGCCGTCGGGCACACGCGCGGGTGGCGCTCGTCCTTCGAGGGCACGGCCGTCGCCCTCGTGGCCCTTGCGGCACTGGTGGCCGTCTTCGGTCCGGCCCTCGTGCGCATTCCTCTCACGCCACTGCGCTTGGTGGTGGGCGCGGTCCTCCTGGTCTTTGGGCTGCAGTGGTTGCGCAAGGCCATCTTGCGATCGACCGGCTACATCGGCCCGCACGACGAGGACGTGATCTACGAAAAGACGGTGGCGTCACTGCGCGCCGAGGGCAAAGCCGTCGGGCGCGACAACGTTGCCTTCGTGGTCGCCTTTAAGGGCGTCTTTCTCGAGGGTACCGAGATCGTGGTCGCCGTGCTTACCCTGGGCACGTCCGCGCACCGACTCGGTCTCGCCATCATTGTCGCTGCGGTGGCTGTGGTCGCTGTCGCCATCGTCGGGGCCATCGTCGCGCGACAGCTGACCAAGGTCCCCGAGAACCTCATGAAGATGTCGGTGGGCGTGATGCTGATCAGCTTCGGGACGTTCTGGACCGGCGAAGGTCTCCACGTTCGCTGGCCGGGCGGCGACACGATGCTGATCGTGCTGGTGGCGATCTACGCGGTCGTGGTGAGCTTGCTCAGTCACTGGTCGCCCAAGGTCCCGGGCCTCGAAGCGAGGGGCGCATGAAGAAGGTCTTCAACTGGGTAACCGCGGGCATCGTCGCGTTCGGGCGCTTCTGGTGGGACTTCCTCGTCGGTGATACACCCGAAATCACTGTCGCCGTCCTGCTTGTCATCGGCGTCGTGGCACTCGCGCGTGACTCCGCCCACCTCAACGGTCTCGCCGACTTCGCTCTGCCCGTCCTGGTGGTGGCGGGTCTGACGCTCTCGTTGGTGCGCGCGCGGCGTCGGATGAAGAGCTAACTCCTTGTCCTCGAACTAGTCGAGACGTCCATCCCAGAGGCAGTTTCGTTCGCGCAGCACCGACGCGAGAACGCTCGGCCGGTCACTGATCAGCCCATCCACCCCGAGGTCCACCAAACGGCGCATCTCCTCGACGTCGTTGATGGTCCAGACATGCACCGCGACGCCCGAGTCGTGCGCAGCAGCCACGAAGGTCTCGGTGACGACGTCGATCGTTCCGTAGCGCGCGGGCACCTGGAAGGCCACGACCGGTGGGACGACCGGCGTGCCGCCGAGCGAGAAATAGAACTCCGCGGTTTCGTTGGTGGCCGCCGACGTGGCGACGCCCGGCGCGTGGAGTCGAAAACTCTGTATGGCCGAGTCGTGAAACGATGCGACGATCACGCGATCGCTCAGGCCCAACCGCACGATCTCCTCGGCCAGCAACTCCTCGTACGGTTCGACAAGTGGCGTAGTGCCCTTGATGTCCAAGTTCAAGAGAACGCCCGGAAAACTGGTCGCCACTTCTTCCAGGGTCGCCACGCCAAAGCGTCGGTCGACCGGCGCACGGCCCCGGTCGAGATACTCCTCGTCGGGCCGACCGGGTGTGACGACGTCGCCGTCGATCCACCAGTAGGCGTTGTCGACGTCGCGCAGTTCGTCCAGGGTCATCTCGGCGATGGTCCCGCGGTGGTTGGTGGTGCGCTCAATAGTGGCGTCGTGACAGACAACGAGATGACGGTCTCGGGTCGCGTGGACGTCGAGTTCGATGCCGCTGGCCCCCGCGTCGAGGGCGTGCTCAATCGCGGCGAGCGTCGAGGACGGGCCTTCGAACGATCCCCCTTGGTGCGCGTAGTTGATGACCCTGCGCGCGAGCCACTCACTCACTGGATCGCGGGGACCTTCTCGGGCAGCCCGTAGGGGTAGAGCTTGACGCGCATGCGATGCTCAAGATAGAACGCCAAGCCCGGCACGAATCCCGCGAAGAGCATGATCGCGATGTAGTAAATGGGCAGGTGAAACTTCAACGTCAAGTTGAAGCACATGATCATGTAGATCGGGTACAGGACAATGCCGTGACCGATGCCCACGACGTCCACGAAGAGGTGGATGCGGTTCCAGAATGTCAGGTCGACCGTGTGCAGAAACAGTGTCACGAACAGGATTAACAGGGTGGTGCCGGTGATGTAGGACATGGCTCGATACCGGCGAAACGTGGCCTCCACTAATGACCCCAGAGACGCTTCTTGGGCGTCTGGGCGAGCTGGGCGAGGTGGTCGTTGTAGGCGGCGAGCGAGGGGTCCTCACCTTCAACCTGCGCCGCGCGTTCGCGCGCGGCCTGAGCCTCGGCGCGCATGCGCTCTTCGTACTCGCGGCGCGCCTTCTCCTTGTGCTCGGAGACCTTCTCCATGTTCAACATGGAGTACCAGCCAACGACGCCGAGGATGCCGATGAGGGGCCACTCAATCGAATAGAGATAGCTGAGCGCGTTGCCCTGGATGGCCCGTCCCACCTGCCACCACGCAGCCAGAGCGCACATGGTGAGCCACAGGATCAGGGCCACATGAAGTCCGATTGCTCGAAGTGAGAAATACTTTCGACGCACCGCTTCATCCTACTGAGAGAAAATTCAGGCATGAAACTGCCCCGTAATATGGGGAGGTGCCCTCCATGATGACCATGCCGTTCTCCTGGCATCATCTCAACCACTGGGACATTTCCGCACTCCCGATGCTCCTGCTGGTGGGTGCGGGAGCCCTCTATTACTGGGGCGTGAAGCGCAGCCCCACACCCTGGGCCCGTTCACGCAGCATCTGTTTTGTCGCGGGCCTGGTGGTCACGTTCCTCGCAACTCAGACCTTCATCGGCGTCTACGACATGGAGTACTTCAGCGATCACATGGTCCAGCACCTGATGCTGATCATGGTGGCGGCGCCACTCTTTGCTCTTAGCGCTCCGCTCGACCTCGCCTACCAGAGCGGGACCGACGCGATTCGCCACTTCCTCGACGGGCGATTCATGACGACCCTCACCCATCCTCTCGTGGGCTTCGGGCTGTACTTCGCCTTCATCCCCATCACGCACCTGACAGGGTTTATGAACCTGATGATGGCCCACATGTGGATCCACCACCTCGAACAGGTCGCCTTCCTCGTGGTGGGCTATCTCTTCTTTCGTCCGGCCTTCGGGCTCGAGCGTGGCGACAAGTTGCACCCGGGACTGCGCCTCGTCTACGTCATGGCCGCCGTCCCGGTCGACACCTTCACCGGACTGGTGTTGTCCATGTCCTCACACGTCCCGTACGCCAACTACGCGATGATGGCGCCCTCGGGTACGAGTGCGGCCTGGCAGCTCTCCAATATCAAGTTGGGCGGGGGCATCATGTGGATCGGCGGCGACGCGCTGATGTTGCTCGCTCTAATACCGATGGCCTTTGCGTGGGTGCATTGGGAGACCGCGCGCACGAAGGAACTCGACGCCATCCTCGACGCGCAAGGGATTTAGCCGATCGGCGAATACGACGGTCTCTCAGCGCGCGACTCTGAGATCACCAGCGGCATCGACGTGCTCGATTCTCCTACCGAGCGATGACGCGCACCGTGTTCGACGAGGGACTCACGCCGACGGCGTTGCGGGCTCGCACGCGCAGTCGTACGACGCGCGAGGCTTTGAGCCCCGTAACCACGACTCGTCCACCGAACCCGACGCTCACCCACGGCCCCCCATTCACGGAGTACTCGTAAGAGGTGATCCGCGACCCACCGTTCGAAGGGGGGCTCACGTCGAGTGCGACCCGACCTGAGGTGAAGGCAATGGCACGGCGGATGTGAGCGCGGCCCGGAACGTGCACCGATATCACGGCGGCCACGTCAAAGCTCTGCACGATGGCGGTTGGGAGGAACTGGCCGTTGCCACCCTGCGAGGCGACGAGTCCACACGTGCCCACAGACAGAACACTCACCGTCAAGCCACTCGTCGTACAGACGCTCGGGTCCTGGGACGTCAGGATGACCGGAAGACCCGAGGACGCCACGGGTGACAGGGCAAAGGGCGCGACACCGAGAAAGACGTTGGCGATCGGAGAGAACGTAATGAACTGGCCTGATCGAACAGTCACGGCCGCCGCCGGGGCCTGGTACTCGTAGGCGCCGGCGTCACACGATGCGCCCGGCACGCCAGGGCGCGGGTCACCGCGTTCGTCGGTCACGAACAGGCAGTTACCGGCGGGCACGATCTCGTACGCCGAGCTGGTGGGATCAATCGCTAGCGTCGAGGGGCCGGTGGATCCGTTGGCCGCCAAGGATGGCGCGAGGTTGATCGACGAACTGTTGGTGATGTCAGTGGGGGACGAACCGCACGACGCGTCGCTCTCGACGTTGTAGCCGTTATCAGTGATCGGTCCAAAACTGGAACAAGAAGCGTCAGAGAACACGGAGTTCGCGATGCTCAGCACGCCGTCGTTAAGTATCCCATCGCCGGGGTTTCCGACGTCTTGCGCAAAGGTGTCGTTGGTTGCCGTGGCGGTCCCGACGTTGAGGAAGCCGCCGCCCGCCGCAGCAGAGTCGCCATCGAACGTGTCGTTGGTCATCGAGATGACGCCGCCCTCGTTCGCGACGCCGCCGCCAAAGTCCGAGGCGCTATCGTCACTGAACGTGTCGTTCGAAAGAGTGGCCGTGCCGGCGTTATAGACGCCCCCGCCGTCGAAAATGACGGTGTTGCCAGAGATTGCGTCGTTCTCCAACGTGACGG
>DATHNV010000129.1:0-15307 GCA_035485615.1 Acidimicrobiales bacterium | reverse complement strand
CGGCCAACGTGAAGCTCGAGAGGTGCTCTCGCATGTGATTTCCCACGTCGGCCCAGACGCCCAGGAGCACGCACTGTCCCTCGTGGTCACAGGCACCATCCTGGTGCGGGAGGCCGAAGTCCCCGGCCGCGATCGGTCCGTCAACGGCCGCCACAATCTCGGCCAGGGTGATCGATTCGGCCGGTCGGGCCAACACGTAGCCGCCTCCCACTCCGCGCTTGGAGCGCACGAGACCCACGCCCTTCAAACTGAGCAGAATCTGTTCGAGGTACGGCTGGGGGAGCCCGGTGCGTTCAGCCAGGTCGCGAACACTTGTCGGTTCGACGTAATTCTCTCGCAGCGCCAGGCTGAGCAGGGCTCGGCTGGCGTAATCCCCCCGTGTGGATACTCTCACGGCGCCATCCTATCGACGGTTGGTCCTGTTTTCCGTGGTCGTGCACGAAGTGAATGACGCGAGCCTAATGTCTGGCACACTGCATTCGTGACCGAAATTCCCTCCAGCGACGTGAGCGTCAACCCCGACCAAGTCCTCTCGCCCGGCGAGAGCGAACCGAGCTCCGAGGTCGAGAACACCGACTACGTCAGCCAGCCCGCCAAAGTCATGCGCATCGGCTCCATGGTCAAGCAGTTGCTGGACGAAGCACGCAGCGCCCCCCTCGACGAGGCTGGTCGCACGCGCCTGAAAGAGATCTACGAGACCTCGGTGCACGAACTCTCCGACGCGCTCTCGCCCGACCTCGCCCAGGAGCTCTCGCGCATGGCGATTCCCTTCAGCGTCGGCGTGCCCAGTGAGTCGGAGTTGCGCATCGCCCAGGCCCAACTGGTGGGGTGGCTCGAAGGGCTCTTTCACGGCATCCAGGCCTCCCTCTTCGCTCAGCAGGCCGCCGCCGCCGCGCAGCTGGAAAAGATGCGAAATCGTTCTCTGCCGCCCGGCGCCGGCGAGCCCCGCGCGGGCACGTATTTATAGGGTTGGCGAGAGTGAGGGGTGTGGGGGTATCCTTCAAATCCCATCCGTGTAATTCACGTCGAGAACCTGGAGGAACAGTCGACTGATGGCTGAAGGATTCGTCCATCTCCACAATCACACGGAGTACTCGATGCTGGACGGCGCCGCGCGCGTCGACGAGATGGTGCTCGCGGCCAAGGCGGACGGGCAAAAGGCCATCGCGATCACCGACCACGGCAACCTCTATGGCGTCATCGACTTTTACGAGTCGTGCCAGAAGAATGGCGTCACGCCGATCATCGGCCTCGAAGCGTACATGGCGGCGAACTCGCGCTTTGATCGACCGCCACGGCGCGGCAAGATCGACGACACCGGCGGCGACTCCGAAGGCGGCCAAAAGCTCTACCACCACCTGACTCTGCTCGCGATGACCAACGAGGGCTACAAGAATCTTCGCATCCTGTCGTCGCGAGCGTTTCTCGAGGGCTACTACTACAAGCCCCGTCTCGACTGGGAACTCTTGGAGCAGTACGCGCCGGGTCTCGTGGCCACCTCGGGGTGCTTGGGTGGCGTGGTGCTCCAGGCGCTCCTCCAGGACGACTACAAAAAGGCCCTCGAGCTCGCAGGGCGCCTGCAGACGATCTTTGGCAAGGAGAGCTTCTACGTCGAGCTCCAAGATCACGGCATCGCGGCCCAACAGCGCACCAACCCTCACCTGATGCGCCTGGCGAAGGATCTCGACGCGCCGCTGGTGGCGACCAACGACCTGCACTACGTTAAGCACAGCGACGCCGAGATGCACGACGCCCTGCTCTGCATCGGCACGAACTCACGCGTGGCCGATCCCGATCGCTTTCGCATCGAGAGCGATCAGCACTACCTCAAGAGCGCGGCCGAGATGCGCTATCTCTTCCGCGAGGTGCCGGTCGCTTGTGACAACACGCTCGTCATCGCAGAGCGAGCCGACGTCACGATCGAGTTCGACAACGACGGACTGCCCGAGTTTCCCCTGCCCGAGGGCTATCGGGACTCGACCCACAAAGAGGCGGCCAATCGCTACCTGCGCGACCTCACGTATCGCGGGGCGGCCGAGCGCTACGGCGAGGCGCTGAGCGACGAGGTGCGTACGCGCATCGACTACGAGCTCGGCGTGATCGCCGACATGGGGTTTTCGGACTACTTCTTGGTCGTGTGGGACCTGATTCGCCACGCCCACGAGCAGCGCATTCGCGTCGGCCCGGGCCGCGGGTCCTCCGCGGGGTGCTGTGTGGCGTACTGCTTGCGCATCGTGGACCTCGACCCGCTGCAGTACGGCCTGTACTTCGAGCGCTTCCTCAACCCGGGACGTCGGTCCATGCCCGACATCGACATGGACTTTGACGAGCGCTATCGCGGTGACATGATCCGCTACGCCGCCGAGCGCTACGGCTCCGATCACGTCGCCCAGATCGTCACGTTCTCCACGATCAAAGCGCGCGCGGCCGTGCGTGACTCGGCCCGGGTGCTGGGCTATCCGCCGCAACTCGGCGACAAGATCGCCAAGGCCATGCCGCCACTCGTCATGGGTCAAGACCTACCCCTCGAGGCCTGTTTCAGCCCGATGCCGGGCTATGAGAACCGCTACGGCGAGGCGACCGAACTGCGCGCGCTCTACGCCAGCGACGCCGAGGTCAAGCACGTGGTGGACGTGGCCAAGGGCTTCGTCGGTAAGCGTCGTCAGGACGGCATTCACGCCGCGGCCGTGGTGATCACCAAGGGCCCCGTCCTCGACTACGTACCGATCCAACGCAAGTCCGGGCCGAACGGCTCACCGGATGGCGCGCCCATCGTGACCCAGTACGAGGCCACCGCCATCGAGAAGCTCGGGCTGCTCAAGATGGACTTTCTGGGTCTGCGTAATCTCGCCATCATCGAACGGACCCTCGATCACATCGAGCGGCGCACGGGTTCGCGCGTCGACATCGACCACGTGCCCATGGACGACGAAAAGGTCTACGAGATGTTGCGCCAAGGCAACTCCATCGGCATCTTTCAGCTCGAGGGCGAAAAGATGCGCCAGCTCATGCGCCGCCTCGCGCCCACGACCTTCGATGACATCGCCGCCCTCAACGCGCTCTATCGACCGGGTCCCATGGGCGAGAACACACACAACGACTACGCGGACCGCAAGAACACGCGCCAGGCGGTGAGCTACGACCACGCGGCCCTTGAGACGGTGCTCTCGGGAACGTACGGACTCATGGTGTACCAGGAGGACATCATGCGGGTGGCGACCACGCTGGCGGGCTATACGTTGCCCGAGGCCGATGACCTTCGCAAAGCCTGCGCCAAGAAGATTCGCGTGATGATTCGCGCCCAGCGCGCCAAGTTCGTCGACGGAGTCGAGCGCGAGGGGTACGGGCGAGAACTGGGCGATGCGATCTTCGACAAGATCGAACCCTTCGCCGACTACGCCTTTCCCAAGAGCCACGCCTACGGTTACGCGCTGATCGGCTATCAGAACGCCTGGCTGAAGGCGAACTATCCCGTGGAGTACATGTCGGCTTTGCTGACGTCCTTTCGCGACGACAAGGACAAGGCGGCCGTGTACCTGAGCGAGGCGCGTCAAATGGGCATCACCGTGGGCGTCCCCGACGTCAACCAGTCCTTCGCCGACTACACCCCGTCGCTCTCCCAGCCCAACACCATCGCCTTTGGCATGGCCGCGGTGCGCAACGTCGGCGAAGCAGTGGTCGACAAGATCGTGGCCGAGCGCGGAGCGGCCGGACCGTTCGACAGTGTGTACGACTTTGCGCGCCGGGTGGACCCGGTCGTGCTCAACCGTCGCACGATGGAGTCGCTGATCAAGGCCGGCGCGTTTGACTCGCTCGGCGTCGCGCGTCAGGGCTTTTTGCTGCGCGTGGACGAGATCGTCGACGTGACTCTCGCTCGCCGCAAGGACCTGGCCCTGGGCATCTCGACGTTGTTCGCGGCCTTTGACGCCGAGGGTAAGGGGGACTGGGAGGGCACCGAGTTACCCGTCTCGGACATCGAGTTCGAACAGTCGATCAAACTCGACTTTGAACGCGAGATGCTCGGCACCTACGTCTCGGACCATCCGCTGTATGGCGTGATGGACATCCTGTCGACCAAGACCGAAGGTTCGATCGTGTCGGTACGTGAGCGCGCCGAGGAGTTCTCGCTCAGTAGCCGGCCGGTGGTGGTGGGCGGCATTCTGGCTGAGGTGCAGATTCGTCAGACCAAGGCCAACAAGCCCTACGCGCGCGTCATCCTCGAAGACCTCGGTGGCTCGTTGGAAGTGAACTTCTCGGTGGCCGCGTTCGAGCGCTTCAGCGGTTTTCTCGTCAAGGACAGCGTGGTCGTGATGAAGGTGCGCGTGAGCGACAACGACGAAGAGATGCGCTTTAACGCGGTGGACGTGGAACGTTTCCACATGGAGCGCGGGAACGAGGAACTTCGCCTGTCGCTACGGCCCGAGGACCTCACCCAAGGGGCGATTTCGATGCTGCGTGAGATTTTGACGCGTTATCCCGGTCCGTCGCCGGTTGTGGTGGAAACCGGGGCCGCCGGAAAGGTCTTTCGACTCGGCCCGGCCTTTAATGTCAGCATTCCCAGTGTGGTCGCCGATCTACGCACAGAATTCGGCAGAAACGTCATCAAGGCCTGACACTGGCGGACATGCATCAGGCGTGCCGTAGAATGGATGCCTATGGCAATGACGGTCACCACCAAAGACACCACTGCCCTCAGCGATGCAGAGTTAGCCGAAATGGCCGATCTCTGTGTTGACCGAGAGCCCAACTTTGACATTGGCTTTCTCTCCAAGCAGCGTGAGGAGTGGGTGCTCGTCACCCACGCGCGCGAGGGCAACAAGCTGCGCGGCTACTCCTTTTGCACGCTGGAGCGCATCGGGGGCACCCCGTCGCTGCTCGTCGGCCTGCTCCTGGTCGACCGCAACGCCAAGTCCGACCAGACCCTCAAGACCATCCTGCACGACCAGTTCCGTCGCGCCCTGCTGGCCTTTCCCGACGAGGACGTGCTCCTCGGGACCCGCCTGACCTCGCCCGACGGATACCGGGCCTTCATTGGTCTCGATGACGTTGTGCCGCGCCTGGACTATCGCCCCACGGGCGAGGACCGCGCCTGGGGTCGCCGCCTGGCCAAGCGCTTCGGCTCAGAGAAGTCCATTGACGACAAGACCTTCGTGATGACCGTGAGCCCGGGCCCGGTCGGTGGCCTTGACTACGTCGCCTCCAAGGGTGTCATTCCCGACGGCGCGCACACCTTCTTCAAGGGCCTCAAGCCCGAGAAGGGTCAGCGTCTCGTGGTCTTTGGCTGGGCCATGGCCGAGTCTCTGGCCACCGGCAAACTCCCTAAGTAACTCACCCGCGCGGCAACAGGCCCGTACAGCTCTTGTAGCAGTGCCCGTCCAAGGGCTGCGAGAGGGTGGTGAGCACGTAGTTCGGCCGAAAGCCGAGCGCGGTGGCGAGGTCCTTACCCGCCAGTGACGTGCGCCGCGTGGCTTCGATCGTGCGGATCGCGTGGGCGTCTTCGCACAGCAGCCACACGTCATCGCCGAACCACCCGAAGCGAACCCAGGTTGATCCGTCGTCGGGACGACGCAGTAGCTGGGGGCCGCGATCGGCGGCGATGAGGGCCACGCTCGGGCGTTCGCCGCGAAACTCCCAGTAGGGCGCGCTCGGACCTCGAAACCCAAAGAGCGGCCCGTCCGCGGGACTGGCCAGCTGCTCGAGCCAGGTGCGCACGCGCCGACCGCGGTACGTACCGAGGCGCCGCGGTAGATCCCCGAGGGTCACCGCCTCAGGTTGAGCCAAGTCGTCGCGCTGGATGTCGTCGGCCAGTTGCCCCTCGACCACGTCAAAGGCCGCGAGGTCCGTCTCGATGTCGAGTGGCCAGGGGATGCGCCAACGCACGATGGCCTGACTGGCCAGATCCACCACAGTCGTCGATTCGTTGGTGGAACCCAGCACGAGACCGTGCACGGTCGCACCCGGTGTGAGGTTGACGGTTTCGCGCTGGGGCGTTCGTGAGATGAGTCGACGCGTGGCGCGCACCGCCGGGTCACGACTTAAGACGGGCACGCGCCGCTCCTTCGTAACTCCGCGTCGAGGGCGTCGACACTCGAGACGGGCAGGTCGCACACCCCGGCGTGACAGACGTACGCCAGTCCCGGAGAACGACCGGTCAGTAGCGGCGACGAGCCCACACCAGTGACGAGAACAGCGCGCGACATTGCCTTCGATCGTAGGTGGTCAGAGAGTTCGTTCGGTTCTCCCGGGATCACCACTTCGACGCCGTCGATCGCAAAACCGGCGGCCTCAACGAGATCAACGACGGCGCTCGGGTGCGAGACGATGAGAGATCCCGCGATCTCGACGAGGCGCTGGGCGATGACGAGGAACACCGTCGAACCGTCACTAAGCGCGAGGCGCGCGAGGGCTCGCGTCGCGATGGCGTGGGCTGAGGGAGTGGCGCCGTCGAAGATCTCCTTGGGGCGCGTGGTGAGGTCGTCGACAAGGTCGCTCTGGGTGAAGAAACCCCCTCCGACGTGGGCAGTGAGGTCGCTCGGGACCGGACCATCCCAGTAGTGCGCGACGAGGTACGTCGCGACATCGGATGCCAGATCTCGCCATTCGTCCAGTGCGGTGAGCTCATAGGCGTCTATCGAGGCGTCGATGAGCCACGCGAGGTCGCTCGCCGTCGCTTGCGCTCTCTGGTGTTCGGTGCGCCACCACGTGTCGCGCGCAAAGTGAGTGGAGCGCAGTGACTCTAACAGCTCGAGTGCGCGTTGCTCATAGCGCGCCACGCCACTCAGGAGAAAGGCGGAGGCCACCATGGCGTTCCACTCCAAGACGATCTTGATGTCTCTGCTCGGCTGGACGCGTTGGTGTCGTGACGTCAGTAAGGCGCGATAGGCGGGCAGCAGGTCGGGGGGAGTGAGAAACGCTTGGCCGTCGGCCAAGCGAGGAATCGATCGTCCTTCAAAGGTGTCGTTCGTACCAATTCGCCATCTCGTGAGTACCGCGTCCACCGTGGCGTCGGGAAAATCGGCGAGAACATCGCGAACCTCTTCGGGCGTCCAGGTGATGTGTGAACCCTCCACACCGTCGGCGTCAGCGTCCAGGGACGATGCGTACCCGTCGGCGAGGCGAAGATCGCGCTCGATGAAGTCGAGCGTGTCCAGGGCGACGTCTCGCCAGGTCTGATTGTGGGTGATGCGACTGGCGCGCAGGTAACAGCGCGCGAGCAGGGCCTGGTCGCTGAGCATTTTTTCAAAGTGCGGCACGTGCCACACGGCGTCCACGCTGTACCGCGCGAAGCCACCGCCGAAGTGGTCATAGAGGCCGCGGCGACTCATGACGTCGAGGGTGCGGGTCGCGACCGCGTGGGCCTCTGGGTCGTCGCACTCGAACAGAGCCGTCACAAAACTGGGTCGAGGAAACTTGGGGGCCGATCCAAATCCACCGTCATCGTCGACTTGGTCCACCAAGTCCCGACAGAGACGAGTGCGCACGTCGCCGAGGTCGATGCTCTCGACGTACGGAGCCACGTGATCGATGAAGTGAACCTCGCGCGTGATCGCGGTGGCGAGTTCGTCGGCCTGTCGCTCGATGAGTTCGCGCTGATTGGACCACGCATCGCGTAGTGCCCCGAGTAGCCGCAAAAAACCAACCTGACCGCCACGATCGGTCGGTGGGTAGTACGTGCCGGCCATGAAGGGTCGACCGTCGGACAGCAGAAAGACGGACATGGGCCACCCGCCGTGACCCGACACCAGTTGGGTCGCCGCCATGTAGAGGGCATCGACGTCGGGTCGTTCTTCGCGATCGACCTTGACGGGTATGAAGAACTCGTTCAGCACGTCGGCGACCGTCTCGTTCTCAAAGGACTCGTGCGCCATGACGTGGCACCAGTGACACGCGGCGTAGCCGATCGAGAGAAAGATCGGTCGATCGCTCGTACGAGCCTCTTCCAGCGCGTCGGCGTCCCACGTGCGCCAGAGCACCGGATTATCGGCGTGGTCGAGCAAGTACGACGAACCCAGTTCTGACTTCACGTCGCGTAACAAAGCCATGGCCCAACGACCTTACGAGGTCTGTCGCGAGTTAGGGCCGTTCGTTCAGGCGCTGCGTGGCACGCCACTCGCTCTGCAAAATGGCGAGCACCACCTCATCGGTCCACTCGCCCTTGACGAACTCGTTCTCCACGAAGTGGGCCTCCTCGCGCAGACCCGCCTTTTGCAGGGAGCGCACCGAGGCCGCGTTGCGCCCGTCGCATCGTCCACAGACGCGATGCAGGTCGTACTGGGTAAAGGCGAGTTCCAATAGAGCTCCGTACACCTCGCTCGCGTACCCCTGACCGTGAACGTCCGGATGAAGAGAACCACCAATCTCGCCCTGGCGATGAACGTCTTCGCTCCAGTGGAGCATGAAGTGGCCGATGAGTCGATTGGTCTCCGCTGGGGCGACGGCCACACGAAGGATCGTGCTTTCCTCCGGGTAGTTCGCAGCATTGAGACGCTTGTCCAACGCACTGGCGGCCTCTTCGCGCGAACTCGGTTCGGAGTAGAGATATCGATTCACCGACTCGTCGCCGAGGAGCGACGCAAAGTCGTCGAGGTCGCCCGGCTCGAATGGACGCAGGACGAGCCGAGCGGTTGCAATCGGCTGGGCGAGTTGGACCATGGTCACTTTCTAGCGGCTCGCCGTGACGCGTCCTCGCTACTGTGATGGCGACCATGAGAGGAGCGACGATGAGTGATCCGATTCGATGGGGAATACTCGGCACGGGTGGCATCGCGCGGACGTTCGCGGGCGATCTGGCCTACACCGACGACGGAGTCGTCGGGGCCGTCGGCTCTCGTTCGAAGAGTTCGGCCGATGCCTTTGGCGATCGCTTCGGTGTCCCTCGGCGTTACGACTCGTACGACGACCTGGTGCACGACGATCAGATCGACGCGGTCTACGTCGCGACTCCTCACCCCATGCACTTTGACAACGCATCACTTGCGCTCAACGCCGGCAAGCCTGTGCTCGTCGAGAAGGCCTTCACTATGAACGCCCAGGAGGCGCGGAACCTCGTGGCGCTGGCCCGCAGTCAGAAACTCTTCTTGATGGAGGCGATGTGGACGCGGTTCTTGCCCCACGTCGTTGCTCTCCGCGAGCTCATCGGCGCCGGGCGCCTCGGCGAGATCGTCTCCTTCGAGGCCGACCACGGCCAATGGTTCGCCCTGGACCCTGGATTTCGGCTCTTCGCGCCCGAACTCGGGGGAGGGGCGTTGTTGGACTTGGGTGTCTACCCCGTCTCGTTCGCCTCGATGCTGCTCGGCACACCCGAGCGCATCACCGCATTGGTTGAGCCGACCTTTACCGGAGTCGACGGCCAGGTCTCGATGATCTTTGGCTACGAGAGCGGGGCGCAATCGACGCTCACCTGCACGTCGCTTGCCCGCACGGCCACTCGGGCGTGCGTGTCAGGCACGCTCGCTCGCGTGGAGATCGCGGGTGACTTCTACGCGCCCACGACCATGTCGCTCATTTCACGCGACGAAGAACGCGAGGAGTTCAGCTTCGACACCCAGGGTCGTGGACTGCACTACGAGGCCCAAGAGGTGGCGCGGTGTCTGCGGGAAGGACGAAGCGAGAGCGGCATCATGCCGCTCGACGAGTCGATCGCCATCATGGAGACCATGGATGAGGTTCTCGCCTTCTGAGAACGCTCATCGCTCGAAGTTTCACGTGCGAGCTGACCCGCGGTAGTGGCGTGCACGAAGACGCTAGCCGACAGCCCAGCAATTACTGAGCCACGTGGGTATCGAGAGAACCATTCCCACCGTAGATGACGCGAGTCGCGAGAGGTTAGCGCTGATATGCGCGTCTCGACCCTGTGGATTTCGTCGGCGCGCACATTTTTAAGGATTCTCACGTGCTACTTTCTCTGCGGACGTTGCTGTCACGGGGCGTTCATGTTGTAATCACAAAAAGATGGCATCGTTGGGGTGCCATACGAAGGGTTGGGGAAAATATGAAATTGAAAAAGAGTCGGGCCCTTGCGGCGATTGCTTTGGCGGGGTCGTTCACCGCTTTGGCGCTGCCCATGGTCAGTTCTTCTTCGGGAGCCGCATCACCCACGGTGAGCGCGACTACGTTCAAGACGAACTACGCGACGATGAAGTACCTGACGTCCCTGGCGAAGAAGGGTAAGGGCAAGGTCGCAATGATCCTTCCCGACACCACCTCGTCAGACCGCTACGTCGACTTTGACGCTCCGTTTATGAAGGGTGCCATGAAGGCAGCCGGACTTCCCGCGAAGGACCTCATTGTCCAAAACGGTGACGGTAGCGACAACACCTTCTTCACCGACGCGCAAGCGGACGTGGCGAACGGTGCCAAGGTGCTGGTCATCGACCCCGAAGACTCCACGACTGGTGACGCCGTTGAGTCATACGCTGTCGCTCACCATGTCAAGGTCATCGACTACGACCGCCTCACGCTGGGTGGCTTCCGTAACTACTACGTGAGCTTCAACAACGTGACCGTTGGTACGCAGTTGGGTTCCGGCCTCACGGCTTGCATCACTGCATGGAACGTCAAGAACCCCTTGGTGTTTGTCATGTACGGTGCGCCGACGGACAACAACGCGACGCTGTTCGGTAAGGGCTACAACGCTGTTCTTTCTTCCGCGGGCTTCGCCCCGGGCGAAGGCGCCAGTGGTAGCTCGAACACGGTCGACGAGAGCGTTGGTACGTGGACGCCGTCACAGGCTTTGACTGACTTCGAAGGTGCCTACAGCGCCAACTCGAAGATCAACGCTGTCTTGACGCCGAACGACGAGAACGCCGCGCCGATCATTGGCTACCTGCAGTCCAAGGGTCTACCGCCAGACACGATTCCCTTCACCGGCCAGGACGCGACACCCACCGGCTTCCAGAACATCATCTCTGGTTACCAGTGCGGCACCGTGTACAAGCCGATCTATGAGGAAGCTCAGGCCGCCGCCGCTTTGGCGCTGTACCTGCGCGCCGGCGTCAAGCCGCCTAAGGGCCTCGTGAACGGAACGACCACGGACTCCAGCACGAAGATTGCCGCGTACGAGCACGTGCCGTCGGTTCTCTTGACCTCGTCGTGGGTGACCGCGTCGACGATTGAGTCCACCGTCATTGCACAGAAGTTCGTCTCGGTGTCCTCGATCTGCACGAACAACGCACCGACCGTTCAGGGTCTTACTGAGCCGACGTACGCTGCAGACTGCACGAAGTACGGCATTAAGTAACCAAGGAGATTTTGTGACGTCCTCCCCCGAAGCGTCGGAAGAACACACCCCCGAAAGTGGGGCAGTGAGCCAAGGCCCTCCGGGGGCGGACGTCACACCTGGTGAAACTCTGTTGAGCCTGCGCGGGATCTCGAAGTCATTCGGTCCCGTGCAGGCGATTCAGAATATTGATCTCGATGTACCAGCCGGCCAAGTGACCGCGCTGATTGGCGACAACGGTGCCGGTAAGTCGACGCTGATTAAGACCATCTCGGGGATATGGCAGCCATCGGGCGGGCATATCTACTGGCGTGGCAAAGAAGTTCATATTCACACCCCGCGCGACGCGACGGAACTCGGTATCGCCACCGTCTATCAGGACCTGGCGTTGTGCGACAACCTCGATATCGTCGAGAACCTCTACCTCGGACATGAGGCCACCCGACTGGGCGTGCTGGACGAGATCACCATGGAGTTGACGACGGTCAAGACACTCAAGGACCTGGCCGTGTCGACGGTCAAGTCGGTGCGCCAAAAAGTTGGATCGCTCTCCGGTGGTCAGCGTCAGGCCGTCGCCGTGGCTCGCGCGGTCATGCGCGACTCCAAGCTCGTGATCTTGGACGAGCCCACTGCGGCCCTGGGCGTGTCACAGACCGCTCAGGTCATTAATCTCATCAAGACCCTCGCCCAGAGAGGCGTTGCGGTCATCGTTATTTCGCACAACCTGACTGATGTCTTCGAAGTCGCGGATCGAGTGGCCGTGATGTATCTGGGTTCGCTCGTCTCGGCGGGACCCATCCAGAACTACGACACCGGGAGTGCCGTCGACCTCATTACGACTGGCACATCGTCGCGAGTTCCTCCTACTCTGGCCTCTGCCCAGTAGCCGAAAGGTAACGTTCCTCGTGCCCGCGATTCCCCCCGCTGACCCCACGCTTCACGTCGACACGCTCACTGAAGACAGCGAGCTCAGGAAGTTATTCAAGCGTCTGAACTCGGGTGACAGCGGGCTCTTGCCCGTTGTGCTCGGCCTGGTGGCCCTGGTTCTGTACTTCTACTTTCGCAATCACGTCTTTCTGCACCCCGACAACCTGACGAACCTGTTCATTCAGTCGACGGTGTTCATCCTCCTTGGCATGGCCGAGATCTGGTTGCTGTTGCTCGGAGAGATTGACCTCTCGCTCGGCTACGTGCTCGGCATCGGTGGGGCCATCGCGACGATCACCACCAGCGTGGCCTGGCACTGGCCGTGGCCACTGGCGTTCCTCGTCTCCCTGGCGGTCTCGTGCGGCCTCAGCTTCGTCTCGGGCCTGTTCGTGGTGTACCTACGCCTGCCCTCATTCATTGTGACGTTGGCCGGACAGATCGGCTTTGAGGGCGTTCTGATCTACATGATTGACCGGGAAAACTCGGGCGGCACGGTTCCCGTGCAGAACCATGTTCTCTACAACCTGGTCTTTGGCAACTTCACGCCGCTGTGGACCTGGCTGTTCTTCATCATCTTGGTGGCCGTGGCTGCGGTACTGATGCTGCGGTCCTATCAGCGCCGCCGGGTCAGCGGTCTCACCCTGCAGCCGCTGTACTTCACCGTGGCCAAGATCGCCGCGCTGGCGGTCGCGAGCCTCGTCCTCGTTCTCATCTTCAACGCCAACCGCTCGAACTTTTCGGTCATCCAGGGCATGCCCTTCGCGATCCCGATTGACCTCGCGGTGTTGCTCGCCGGTTCGTTCATTCTCACCAAGTCAAAGACCGGTCGGTACATCTACGCCATTGGTGGCAACAAGGAAGCCGCGCGGCGCGCGGGCATCAGCGTGAATCGGTACCGACTGCTCGCTTTCGTCTTCGCGGGATTCACCGCCGGCGTCGCGGGTCTGCTGTACTCCTCGAACCTCGACGGTATGTCCGACGCCATGCCCGGCGGTACGTACGTTCTGTACGCCGTCGCGGCGGCGGTCATCGGCGGCACGAGTCTGTACGGTGGTCGCGGCAAGATGATCCACGCCGTGATCGGCGGACTGGTCATTGCGACCATCTACAACGGCATGGCGCTCATTAGCGTCAGTACGGCCGTTGAGTACATCGTGGTCGCCATCGTGTTGCTCGCGGCGGTGACCGTCGACTCCGTGGCGCGTCGCGGCAAGACGAACGAAACCTCCTAGCGCTTGCGCTTGCGCTTGCGCGGACGTCGCGTCAGTGTAAGTGCGCGAGTTCGCCGCGACGGATCTTGCCGTTCGACGTACGCGGTATCGCCACGACGTGACGTACCTCCTTGGGTTTTGCCCAAGGTCCGAGACGCTCGCTCGCGACCTGGCGCAGGGTCTCGTCGATCGTGTCATCGTCACTCACGACGAGCGCGATGACGCGCTGTCCCCACTCGGGATCGTCCACGCCGACAACCGCCACATCACGAACGCCGGCCACGGTTGAGAGGACCGACTCGAGGTCCTCGGGCCAGAGCTTTTCGCCCCCCGTGTTGATCACGAACCCGAGCCGGCCAAAGACGCGAATCCGATTCTCGAGCACTTCGCCCGCGTCCCCGGTGGGGAACCACTCGCGGCCCTCGGGATCGACGTACCGGGGCCGTGGCGCACTGCGGTACGAGCGAAAGAGTGTGGGGGTGCGTACGCACAACTCACCCTCCACGGCCACCAACTCAACACCCGGCAGCGGTACGCCGCGATAGACGACGCCCGAGCCTGTTTCGGTCATGCCCCACGTCGTGAGCACGTTCGCGGGCAAGTCGCTAGGGGGCCGACCACCGCCCAGCAACACGCAGCGATACCCGCTCACGTCATTGCGAGCGAGTTGGGTTCTCACCAACGAGACGTGCGTCGCCCCAAGATGCGCCGCCTCTTCGATGTCCTCGTCGGCCATCCACAACAGGGATGCATCAGAGAGGATCGCGCGCAACAAGACGGCGAGCCCGCCGATGTGATTCGCGGGTAGGCAGGGAAACCAGACGGGAGGCGAGCCCGCGCGCAGGGTGGCTTGGGTGAGTTCGGCGCTTGCGACGAGGGCATCCCACGTGAGTTCGGCAGCCTTGGGTTCGCCGCTGGAACCCGACGTCAGCATCACCAGACCGACCTCATCGTCCACCTGCCTGCCTTCGCGACGTGTCCGTCGTCCCACGGCGCTCAGAATCTCGGTCGCGCCGAGCCACTCCAGTTCCTCTTCTCGTCGACGCGCCGACAGCCGCTGGTCGAGGACGCAAAAAGCCTGGTCGCGCTCGGCGCATTCGCGCAGGGCCACCTCGAGGGCTGGTCCGAGCGGGAGGTCGATCGCGAGCAAGGAGCGCACCCCGCGACCTTAGGCCGTCGTGATTGGGCGCTGTGTCCTCGGGGTATCCCCTTAGGGGAACCGGGTTATCGGCGCGTCGCGTTCACTCGCTCGTCAGGATCATCTACTTGACTTGGTGCATGTCGACGACGGGGGAGTCACCTGGTTCGTGGCCCCGTGTGACGTCGTCTCTCTCGGAGCACGAGTCAACGCGAACGGCGGATGAGTCATCCGAGGCGCCCGGCGTCGCGGGTAACGCACGACTCACGAGCGCGCTGGGCGCGATCCTGTTCGTACTCCTGGCGATCGAGGGTTACACGGTCGGAGTCGGCGTGGGGCTGCACCTCACGCTGCACGTCTACGTGGGGCTGCTCCTGATTCCCATTGTGGCTCTCAAGATGAGCAGCACCATCTACCGCTTCGTGCGGTACTACGCCGGCTCACCGGAATACCGGCGCAAGGGCCCACCGCCGATGACGCTGCGCATCGTGGGTCCTCTCGTCGTCGTGGTCACCTTTGTACTTTTCGCCACGGGCGTGGCGCTGCTCTTCGTGAACGGCAACGGGCGCGCCACCTTTGACACACTGCACCGTGACAGCTTCATCGCATGGGTGATTCTCATGACGGTTCACGTCGTGGGACACATTCGAGAGACCGCGACCTTGGCGCCGCGAGATCTGTACTGGCGCACGCGTCGACAGGTACAAGGAGCGAATCGACGTCAGTGGTTGGTGCTCGGTTCGATCGTCGCGGGACTCATACTCGCGCAGCTTCTTGTCGGTCACGCCCACCAGTTCGGCGGTGGCGGCGGAG
>DATHNV010000128.1:0-5496 GCA_035485615.1 Acidimicrobiales bacterium | reverse complement strand
TCGTCCGAGACGAACGTCCGCCACCGTTCGGCCGCCACCTCGAACTCGTCACCGGCGGGAACACCCGGGCGTCCACGCAGGTACTCAATGGTGGTCTCGTCGACCGCGACCAGACCGGCGCGTGCCCCGGCCTCGATGCTCATGTTGCAGATGGTCATGCGACCTTCGATGGAGAGATTGCGGATCGCGTCGCCGCGGTATTCGATCACGTACCCCGCACCGCCGCCCGTGCCCAGCCGCCCGACGATGGCGAGCACGATGTCCTTAGCGGTGATGTCGGGTGAGGGGGTGCCCTCGATGACCACGGCCATCGTCTTGGCCTTCTGCTGGGGCAGGGTCTGGGTCGCCAGAACGTGCTCCACCTCGCTGGTGCCGATGCCAAAGGCCAGGCAGCCCAACGCCCCGTGGGTCGACGTGTGCGAGTCCCCGCACACAATCGTCATGCCGGGCTGGGTTACCCCCAACTCCGGACCGATGACGTGCACGATGCCCTGGTTCTCGTGACCACGGGGAAACACTGTGATGCCGAACTCGCGACAGTTCTCATCGAGCACTTCGAGCTGGCGTTTGGAGATCGGATCGGCGATGGGTGTGTTGAGCGGGTCGGTGGGCACGTTGTGATCCGCTGTGGCCAATGTGAGGTCGGGACGGCGCACTGAGCGCGAGTTCAGGCGCAGCCCGTCAAAGGCCTGGGGACTCGTGACCTCGTGGACCAGGTGCAGGTCGATGTAGAGCAGCGACGACTCACCCGCGGGACCCTCGATGACGTGAGTGTCCCAGATCTTTTCGTAGAGCGTCGTACCCATGACCTAGTGCAGGCCGACGATTTTGACCGTCAGCAGACCCGACGGCGCCTCGTACTGGACGGTGTCGCCGACCTTCTTGCCGAGCAGCGCCTCGCCGAGCGGGGAGGTGGGCGAGGCGACGAGCGCGCCCTCGGGTCTTTCTTCGATGGATCCGATGAAGAACTCCTGATAGTCGCTCTCGTCGTCGCCCTCGTAGACGACTTTGACGATGGACGCGTGTTGGACGGTATCGGCGTGCTCGTCGTGGGCGACGATTTCGTGGTTGCGGATCACCTGATCGATCTGGCGAATTCGCGACTCCATCTTGCCTTGCTCATCTTTGGCGGCGTGGTAGTCGCCGTTCTCCGAGAGGTCACCGAGCAGGCGGGCCGACTCGATGACTCGGGCGATTTCGGTCCGACCGACCGTGGTCAGGTAGGTGTACTCCGCCTCGAGCTTCTCGAGTGTGGCTTGAGTGATTCGGTGAATTTCGTCGGCCATGCCGCAACCCCAGGTGGTAGAGAGCACCAATTCTACTGGTCGGCCTTCTTCCTTCGAGTTGCCCGCAGTGCCTACGGCCAAGCAAAATGGGAGAAAGAGGAGCGCGAGTGAGTAACCAGCCGACCTATCGGGTGGCCGTCATCGGGGGAGACGGCATTGGCCCCGAAGTGACCGCCGTGGCGCTCGACGTCGTGGCGGCCGCGGGCATCCATCTCGAGACCACTGACTACGACCTGGGCGCGGCGCGCTACCTGCGTGACGGCTTCGTGCTGGACGACGCCACACTGGAGGAGCTGCGCGGATTCGACGCGATCATGTTGGGGGCGATCGGACCGGCCATCGGCGACACCCGGATCCCCGGCGGAGTTCTCGAGCGTGGCCTCCTGCTGCGCATGCGCTTCGGGCTCGACCTCTACATCAACTACCGGCCATTTCATGGCGTCGACGGTTCGCTGGCGGACGGCTGTGACTTTGCCATCGTGCGCGAAAATACCGAGGGCCCCTACGCCGGCGAGGGCGGCGTGCTTCGCTACGGTACCGAGCACGAGGTGGCGACGCAGGGCTCGGTGAACACGCGCTTCGGGGTCGAGCGCTGCGTGCGCTTCGCCTTCGCGCGCGCGAACGAGCGCGAGGTCAAGAAGGTCACTCTGGTTCACAAGACCAACGTGCTCACCTTTGCCGGTGATCTGTGGCGTCGGGTCGTGGCTGACGTGGGAGCAGAGTTTCCCGAGGTAAGCGTCGACTACCAGCACGTGGACGCCGCGTGCATCTACTTGGTCGAGGACCCGCAGCGCTACAGCATCATCGTGACCGACAATCTCTTTGGCGACATCCTCTCGGACTTGGCGGGCGCGGTCACCGGCGGCATCGGCTTTGCCGCGAGTGCCAACTTGAACCCGGATCGCACGGGCGCCTCGCTGTTCGAGCCCGTCCACGGGGCCGCGCACGACATCGCGGGCCTCAATCGAGCCAATCCCCTGGCCGCTGTGTCCTCGGCGGCGCTGATGCTCGAACACCTGGGCGAATCGACGGCCGCCTCGCGTATCGCCCGCGCGGTGGCAGACTTTGAGGGCGACGTCGCGGTGCTCGGCACCGATGGCGTGAGCCAACAGTTACAGGAGAGTTTGTAGATGCCCATTACCCCCACCGCCAAGATCTGGATGGACGGCACGCTGGTCGACTGGAACGACGCCAACGTGCACGTACTCAGCCACACCTTGCACTATGGGCTGGGCGCCTTTGAGGGCATTCGCGCGTACAAGACACCGAACGGCGTGGCGGTCTTTCGCCTGACCGAGCACATGCAGCGTCTGCTCAACAGTTGCAAGATCCTGGACCTCGAGGTTCCCTACAGTCTGAAGGACCTCTGTGAGGCGACCAAGGAACTGGTGCGGGTCAACGAGCTCCACGACGGCTGCTACATCCGGCCCATCGTGTACTTGGGCTACGGCGAGATCGGCGTCAACCCCATCGGCTCACCGGTCCAGACCGCCATCGCCGCCTGGACGTGGGGGGCGTACCTGGGCGATCACACCGACTCGGGCGCGCGCATGAAGATCTCCTCGTGGGCGCGGCACTACCCGAACTCGATGCCCACCGCGTCCAAGACCATCGGCGGGTACGTGAACTCGAGCTTGGCCAAGGTCGAGGCCATCAAGGCCGGCTACGACGAGGCGATCATGCTGGGCACCGACGGACGGGTGAGCGAGTGCACGGGGGAGAACCTCTTTATCGTGCGCGACGGACGCATCATGACCCCGCCACCCTCCGAAGCGGGGGCGCTCAGTGGCATCACGCTGTCGTCGATCGTGCGCATCGCGACCGACCTCGGCTACGAGGTCACCTTTGAGTCGTTGCGCCGCGATGACCTGTACTTGGCCGACGAAGCGTTCCTCACCGGCACCGCCGCCGAAGTGGTGCCGATCGCCTCGATCGACGACCGCGTGATCGGTGACGCCAAGCCGGGCCCCATCACCACGATCGTTCGCACGACCTATCACCAAGCGGTGCGCGGTGAGCGACCCCAATATGAGGACTGGCTCGCCCGGGTGTAGTTCGCCCGAGGGTAACCTCAACTCGTGGCCCAACCGACTTTTTCTCCCGTTCCGCTCGCCGGCGAGGTTCGACCCGTCATGGCGACCCAGATCCCCGAGATCGGCCGTCAAAAGAAGGCGGGTCTGCAGCGCTCCGTCGAACCGCCGGTCGGACGGGGTTTTGGCACCCCGGCTCCGGGCGAGGGGTACGCCCTCACCATCGCCGCGCGCGAGTGCGCCAAGCTCGACTTTGCCCGTCATCAGGACGCCCATGACGTAGCCATTGGCATTGGTTTGGTGGCGGCCAAGCGCGCCAGCACCGTCGGTCGCGGGCCCACGTTGGGTGACGTGCACGTGGCGATGGACTACTTCTCACTGCGCGAGTCATCGCCGGTGAGTGCCAAGGTGACCAAGCCATTTCGGGGTTTGGCTCACAGTTACGTGGCTCAGCGGCGCTTCGTCGACGCGGTACCCGCGGAGCACTTGGTTGAGGGCGCCAATAACGCCGCGTCGTCGCACTAATCCTTCAACGAAGAGGGGACACGATGAGTTTTGGACTCACCGAAGAGCAACGCAGTTTCCGTGACGTGCTGCGCGACTTCGTCGACGCCCGCGTCGCCCCGAACGCCGCGCGCTACGACCGCGAGCAGGTCTTTCCTCAGGACAGCTTCGATGCCTGCGTGGAGATGGAGCTGCCCTCCCTCGGTGTTCCCGAGGCGTACGGCGGGGCCGGAGCCGACATGGTCACCCAGGCGATCGCCATCGAAGAGGTGGCCCGGGGGTGCGCTTCGACTTCGGTGACGGTTCTGATCTCCAAGCTCGGCATGTTGCCGATCATGAACTTCGCCTCCGAGGAGATCAAGCAGGCGTACTTGCCGCGTATCGCGACCGGCGAGATCCAAGCGAGTTACTGCCTCTCGGAGGCCGACGCGGGCTCGGACGTGGCATCGATGAGTTGTCGGGCCGAGCGCGACGGCGACGACTACGTCCTCAACGGCTCGAAGTACTGGATCACCAACTCGGGCGTCTCGGACGTCTATACGGTCTTCGCCAAGACGGACCCGTCGGCTCGCGGGCGAGGCATCACGTGCTTCCTCGTCGAAAAGGCGTGGGGACTGGAGTTTCCCGGCCACGAGGACAAGATGGGCCTTCGGGCGTCTCCGACCGGCGAGGTCGTGCTGCGCGACGTTCGTGTGCCCGCCACTCATCGAATCGGCGACGAGGGCCAGGGCTTTTTCATCGCGATGCACACCCTCGATCGCTCGCGGCCCACTATTGGCGCCCAGGCGGTCGGCATCGCCCAGGGGGCCATCGACTACGCGGCCCAGTACATGCAAGGTCGTCGGGCCTTCGGCGCTCCCATCAGCGACCTCCAAGGTCTTCGTTTCATGCTGGCCGACATGGCGATACGCACCGAGGCCGCTCGCACCTTGGTGTACCGCGCATGCTCGACGATTGACCAGGGCGACCCGGACGGCAATCTCAGTTACCTGGGCGCGTCGGCCAAGGCATTCGCCTCCGACACCGCCATGAGCGTGACCACCGACGCGGTGCAACTCCTGGGGGGATACGGCTTTACCAAGGAGTTTCCGGTCGAACGCTTCATGAGGGACGCGAAAATTACCCAAATCTACGAAGGCACCAATCAGGTCCAGCGTGTCGTGGTGGCGAAACATCTGCTTAAGTAGGGGGTAGTTGCCCGATGAGGGAGGTTTCGTGAGCGAACAAGACGACCCGATTGGTCGCTTTCTCTCCCAACCGCCCGAACAGGGAGTCGGTGATCACGAAGTACCTGAAGCACCCCAGCTGGCTCCCCGGAGAACATTTCGAGCGAGGCTTCACCATTTCCTGTTCGAGAAGGAGCCGAGCGACTACTCGTCCATTGCGCCACGTCGAGCCGACGGGTCACGAACGAACCTGTTCTTCTTCAACGGAAACGGCCGCGGCCGCTAGGAGTGTTCTCGCGATACTCCCGCTGGCACACATCCGTCGAGTCGGCAAACGCCGATGAGTCCCGCGCCGTACGATGGCCACACTGCCCTAGGAGGCCGCGATGAATGAGCTATCCGAATCCGTAGAGATCAATGCCCCGGCCGACACCGTTTTTCGCGCGGTGTCCGACCTGCCGTCAATGGGTCAGTACTCGCCCGAAAACACGGGCGGCGAGTGGCTCGGTG
>DATHNV010000127.1:0-7867 GCA_035485615.1 Acidimicrobiales bacterium | reverse complement strand
AGAGTGCGCCACCTAGGGGCACGTTGTAGACCGCGGCCAGCCCCGCGCCCCCACCGCACGCCACCAGCAGACGCTTTTGCGCGCTCGACAGACTGAACCAGTGCGCGATCAGCGAGCCCGACGCGCCCCCCATTAACTTCGGCGCGGCCTCACGGCCAATGGACGCTCCCGCGCCGACGACGACTTCGGACACGACCGAGGTGAGAAAGCTACGTCGCAGACCGAGCTCGCCGTCGCCGGACCACACCGCTTCGTCGATCTCCGCGTGCTCCTTCTTCAGGTAGCGGCGAATCAAGTACCACGACACTGCGCCAATCACACCCGCCACGACCAACGAGATCACGCGATGGGCATCGGACGCTCGAGCCACCGACGCCTGGTAACTGCCCGAGTGGTAGTCGAACGCGACTCGTTCCGAGAGACTGAGGATCCACATGAGCAGGTCGCCGAAAAGCCCCGCGGCGACCCCGGTGAGCACCACAGCCAGCCAGAACGTCGGGGTGAGGCGCGCGTCGCCGTCGTGAGCGACGTTGGGCTGCTCCATGGCGCCGCGCCCGGATGGCACGCGATGCTTGATCAGCGGCGGGGGTATGCGCTGGCGCTCGCTCTCGCGCTTGGACCTCGACACGAATCGAGCATGGCACGTTTCGCCTCAGCCAAATATCGACATTGTCGCTAGAACAAGTGGCTAGCCGTCGGACAGATTGAGCGGTCCTTCGCCAAAGTCGGGCTCGCTACTCGACGAGGCAGGGTGCGGCCACAACGTGCGCCAGGGCACCTGCGCGCGCCCGACGACGGCGCGCGCGAGGGGCGTACGTGCGCACAGCGCACTGAAGAGCCAGCCCGCGAGATACGTGATGACGAGCGCGGAAAGAGCGAGCAACCCCCATGGGACACGCTGATACAAGTGAAAGTGTTTAGCCCACGCGATCTCCACGATGATCCAGACGATCTGGGACACGTAGATGCCGTAGGCGGCCTCCGAACCCGAGGCGGTAATGGCGCGGGTGCGCGCGCTGCGATTGGGACTGACGAGATAGACGCCGAAGAGATAGACGCAGAGAATGGCGAGTACGTCGTACGGAATCACCAGGGCGGCGAAGGGGTTCCCCCCGGGAACGATCACCCCGGAGATCGACGTCCCGTGTTGGGACGCGTAATCGATGATGAGCGGCACGGCCGCGGCCACGACCGTCGCGATCAAGATCGCCTTCTTATGGCGCAGCACCCAGTCGTGGAACGTCTCCAGATAGAAGGCGCACACCACTCCGCCCAGGAGATAGAGCGGGTACGAGAACACCAGCCGCGTCTCAATCTTGGACGGCATGACGAAGCCGAACCAGTTTCTGCGCACCGCGATGGGAAAGACGATCTGCCACAAGAGTGCCCCGATCACCACGGGCACGCGCGAGCGCGGATAGCGCTGGAGGTACCAGAAGATCGCGGGGAACAGAACGTAGAACTCGAGCAGGACCAGCAAGAAGTAGAGGTGGTAGTAGCCAGTGGCGAAGTTGAAGAGGAAGTCGTGGAGTCCGTGATGACTAAAGACGGCCGAGCCGGGAATCTTGAGGTAAGGAAACGTCGAGGTGTCCTGGGCCGCGGCGAGGGGAAAGTAGATGATGCTCCACACGATGTAGACGAGGCCCACCGAGATGAAGCGCCGCTTCCAGTACGGGGCCAACTTGACGCTGGTCAAGTTTCGATAGCTGTAGGCGAGCATGCAGGCCGAGACGAAGAGGAAGGCGTCCCTCGAAAAGTGGGTGACGGTGAGCAGACTGGCCGCCACGAAACTGGTCGAGAGCGGTGAGAAGTAGATGAGCGCGTGGGTGGAGATGACCGCCGTCTGTTTGATCGGACGCATGGCGTCCACGTGATCGAGGCGCTGGCGAGTTCCCCGGGACGCCTCGGTCTTGTCGCTCACCGCCAGAGTCTTTCCACGGGGCTACAAACGCTCTTCGTAGAGGACCGTAACGTCGCCTCGACGAAGGGTTGCGTTCTGGATCTTGCCGGTCGCGTGGGCGGGCAACGCTTCGACGACATTGACGATCATCGGTCGTCGCGTCGGGGAGAGCCGTTCGCTCGCCTTGTCGCGCACGCGAGCGACCAGTGGCGCGAAGTCACTCGCGCGAAGATGATCGACCTGGGGCTGCACGAACGCGACGGGCACCTGGCCGAACACCTCGTCCTCGAGTCCCACCACGGCCACGCGGGCCACGCCGTCCACCGTGGCCAGGATCTCTTCGATCTCGAGCGGGTAAATCTTTTCGCCGCCGCGGTTGATGACGTCGTCGTCGCGCCCCATGATGAAGAGGTAGCCGTCGTCGTCGAAGTATCCGAGGTCCCCGGTGCGCAGCCACCCGTCCGCGTCGAAGCGGCCCTCGTAACCGGGGCTTTCGTAGCGCGTAATCACCGTCGGCCCCTTGATCTCGATCGGACCGACCTCGGTACCCTGCGCCAGCACCCGTACCTGCACGCCAGCGGGCCGACCGACGGACCCGGCCTTGCGGACTTGGTCGATCGGCGAGACACAGATCTGGCTCGCCGCTTCGGTCATGCCGTAGGACTGGACGATCGGCACGCCGACCTGTGTCTCGAAGCGCTCAAAGAGCGAGGGAGCTAACGGTGCCGAGGCCGAGCGAATGAAGCGAATGTCCGGGGAGGGAACCTCGCCCTCGTCCAAGGTCGCGAGTCGCGAGATGATCGCCGGCACCGCGTTGATCCACGTCACGTCCAGTTCGTTGACGAGTTTCCAAAACCCCGTGCGGTGGAATCGATCGTCGAGCACAAGCGACGACCCCGCGACCAGCGTCGCCAGCAGCCCTACGACTTCGGCGTTGACGTGCCAGAGTGGCAACGGATTGAAGCCTCGATCGCTCGGCGTGAAATCGTGATGCTGCGCGATCAATGTGGCCGTAGCTAAGAGCTGCGCAACGCCGAGGGCCATGACCTTGGGCGCACCGGTCGTGCCCGACGACGACAAGACAAGTCCGCCGAGCTCGGGATTCTCTTCTTCGGCCACGAGAGGGCCTAGAAGATGTACCGCGTGCAAGTCGATCCAGTTGACAGCACTTTCGACGGGGCGCGGTCGGTCGCTGAGCACGAAGCGCACACCCAACGCACCCGCTCGCGCGCTGGACGAGCCGAGGACTGCGGGAGTGGGATCAAGAGGCGCTGCCCACGCGCCCAGGGAGATGACCGCGAGAAAGCACTCGGCGAAGGTCAGTGGATCGGACACTACGAGCCCCACGCGCTCGCCGGATGACAGGCCCCACGAACGCAATCGGCGACGGTGATACTCGATGTGCTCACTCAACTCCGAAAAGGTCACGAGTTTCGTCGAGCGGGCATCAAGCAAGTAGGGCGCGTCCGCGCGCTCGAGCGAGCGAGCGCGAACGAGAGCCAAGAGGGGATCTGTCGAGGCGGAGGGCTCCATCGACCCGACGCTTAGTACATCATGCGCGAGTCAGCGTAATGCTTGAACTCGAGGAGATTCGAGGAGGGATCGCACACGACAAACGTCTGGTGCACTTCAACTCGGCCCTCGAATCGAAGACTGACGTCGGCGAAAAACGGCACATCGCGCTGCTGGCAGAGCTGGTAGAGCTGGTCAAAGTCTCGCTGCTCGCGGAAGGTCACGCCGAAGTGACGGGGGTACATGGGCAACTCACTCATGGGCACTCGCTCGGCCGGGGCCCCGCTCAGGTGACAGACCAGTTGGTCCCCGAAAAAGTCGAACGTTACGCGGTCGTCGTAGCGACGAGCCAGCTTGCACCCCAACTTGGTGACGTAGAACTCGACGGTCTCGTCGAGGTCGTAGGCCGGGATAGCGAGGTGAAAAACGTCACGACTTTCTCTCATGATTAGAAGTCGTCGGCAGAGCCAGGTTCAAAGTCAAGCAGCGTCTCGCTACGCAGGCCGAGGCGAATGGTCTCTAGGGGAATGACATCAGTAATTGCGATGTTGCCGAGGTTAACGTCGGGGCCGATCCGGCGCACAAAGTACGTCTGCAGCTCGGTGGAAGGTGCCTCGAACAGCAACTTGCCGTAGTCGATCTTGGAGGACAGGATCTCCTCGATGAGGCCGTAGCGCAGCTCACCGTTCGAACGGCAGATGCCACCCTTGCCGCCCTCGCGGGTCTCCAGGGTCACCAGGACCGCCCCCGCCTCGATGTCCGCGTTGATAAAACTCACCCATTTATGGGGCGCCATCAGGTCAGATGCCTCTTGGTCTTTCGAACCGACTTCGGAGATTACGAAGAAGTCGTCCGAGAGCCTCTTGACGTACTCGGCCTTGTCGTCATTGCTGATGTCGATCGTGCCATTGGAGACCTCAACAAAACTGCAGCCGTAGCCGACGCACAGGTCGCGGAACTCCTCGAAGCGGTGCTGTTGCACGTACTTCTCAAACAGCGTCCCGCCCAAGTAGAAATCCACCCCGGCGTTCTTCAGGATGTCGAGCTTGGCGCGAAAGTTGGTGGTCACCACCGACGTGCCCCAGCCGAATTTGACGAAGTCAATATGCGCGCTGTGGCTGTCAATGAGATCTTCGAACTGTCGGGTGGGCACACCCTTGTCGATAATCATCGTGAGGCCACCGCTACGGGGCTTGGAACTTCGCTGGGGCAAGGTCAAAGTCACGTCTGCCATCGTAACGACGTCTTTGCCAATTCTTTAAAGAAGTACCTAAGATCGGGGTGTGTTCTTCTCAGGAATCGCTTGGAAATTCCTGTGAATACTTACCTCTCGACCGCAAATCTGTCGTTCGGAGCCCTTTGTTTGACTCATTAGCCTGGCCGTCATGACGTCACCCTCGCCCAGCCCTCGCGTAACGCTCGTTCGCCACGGTCAAAGCACGTGGAACGAGCGCAGCCTCATCCAGGGGCAAAACGACGACGCCGAGCTCACGCAACGGGGCCAGGGCGAAGCGCTCTCGGCCGCGAACGCCCTGAAATCAGTGGGGTTTACCCATATCGTCTCGAGCGACCTGCGCCGGGCCCGCCAAACGGCCGAGATCATCGCCGCGGTGCTGGAGCTCGATGTGACTAATGACCAGCGGCTTCGCGAGAGGTGTTTCGGGTCCCTCGAGGGCCAATCCCTCGGATTGCTCGGTCCCGACAGCAGCGGCATCACCGACGGCGTGCTCGTCGATCCGGACGCTCGCCCCGCGGGCGGAGAGTCGTTTCGAGATGTCGTCATTCGGGCCGGATCATTCTTAGACGACACGCTGGACTCGCTGGGCGACTCGCAACTCCTTGTCGTTACCCACGGCGGCGCCATCCGGGCACTTCATGCCTACGTCTTAGACACCGCTCTCGAGGGTCTGGAGATGATGGCGGTGGGCAACTGCAGCATCTGGGATCTCATTCCGACGTCGGGTTCTGTAGCCCACGCGCCGCGCCAGCACGGCGGCGAGTAAAACCGTAACTTGACTGAGTGAGTGTGAGTTGGCCCCACGCGGAGATGCACGTCGATGAGACGTTGGTGCGAGACATCCTGCGCGACCAATTTCCCGACATCGCCGACCACGAGTGTTGGCACATTGGTGAGGGGTTCGACAACTTCCTGTGGCGACTGGGCGACGACCTCGTGGTACGCCTACCTCGCCGCGCGGCGGCCGTCGTCCCGATGGAGAACGAAATTGCGTGGCTGAATCCTCTCGCCTCGCGCCTCACCTTGCGGACCCCGGCCCCCTTGCGCGCGGGATCCCCCAGCGAGCGGTTCCCGTGGCCCTGGCTCGTCGGCCACTGGATCGAAGGCATTCCAGGTGACGAGAACGACGTCGCCGCCGACGATGCGGCCGCGCGCGCCATGGCCACATTCCTGTACGAGCTGCACGGCGACGCGCCCGGAGACGCTCCGATCAATCCGTGGCGCAGCGTCCCACTCGCCGAACGCAGTGCCGATGGCGAACGGCGAATCTGGGAACTCGGAGGCGAAGTCAACATCGATGAGACGCTCGGGCTGTGGCAGCGCGCGTGCGCCGCACCACCGTGGTCACTCGCACCACGCTGGATTCACGGCGACTTTCACCCCGGCAACATGATCTTTCAGGAGGCCGAACTCGTGGGGATCGTCGATTTCGGAGACCTCTGCGCCGGGGATCCCGCCACTGACCTGGCGGGTGGCTTATTGACCTTGCCCTTCGCACACCTCGACACGTTCTTTTCGACCTACGGAACGCTCGACAAGGCAACGACGTGGCGAACGATCGGGTGGGCGTTGCTCTTCGGGCTCATGATGGTGTCCCTGGGCCTGACGGAGCGGTCGAGCTACCTCGAGGTGGGCCGACGCGGACTTCGAAACGTCGCGGCGCTCGCCGAGTCCCTGTAGATCTGCGCTCCTGCCCGACACACCCAACGGGTAACTTGCGTCGAGAAGGAGGGTCGGTGGCAACGTCGCGCGTCTACGTGGAAGAAGGCAAGACCTCGGTGTTCGCGGTATCGCTGGACTGGCCCGGGTGGTGCCGTCGCGCCAAGACCGCCGACCTCGCCCTGGAATCTCTCGACGACTACCGGGACCGCTACGCCAAGATTCCGTCCATTCCCTTTCGACCGGGGAACCTTCAGGTCGTGGCGACACTGAAGGGAAACGCGACAACTGACTTTGGCGCGCCCGACGCCCGGGGCCCGTTCGATGCGGCGGCCCTTACGCCCAAGGAACTCTCGCGTCAGATCGCGCTGCTCCAAGACTGCTGGAACTACTTCGATCACGTCGTTGAGCACGCGCCCGCCACTCTGCGACGCGGCCCTCGAGGCGGAGGGCGCGATCGCGACGCCGTCGTCGATCACGTGCGCGAGGCCGAGCGGGCCTACTGCTCGCGCGCCGGGTACCGCGTGGCACCGCGTACACCCTGGGACGAACAACGCGACGTGGTGATCACGACCTTGCGCGCCGAGGCCCACGCGGCGAAGTGGCCGGCGCGCTACGCCATTCGGCGCTGCGCCTGGCACATCGTCGATCACGCGTGGGAGATCGAAGACAAGAGCGACACGAACTAGAAGCGAAGTTCCAGCGCTCGCTCGTAGGGTGCAAAGCCCAGGCGCTCGTAAAACGAGACGGACCGCTCCGACGGGTGCAGCCCCAGGTACGACAGTTCCATCGCCCGCGCCTCCTCGATGACGAATCGAATGAGGTCAGAGCCGATGCCGGCGTTGCGCACGCTCGCTCGCACGTAGACACTTTGAATGATGCCCGAGCGACGCACGAACTCGGCGGGCGCCGGCACGCGGTCGACCACGCACAACCACGCACAGCCCACATTGACACCGTCGCGCGCGGCCAGATACCCCTGGTGTGATGTGTGATGCGCTCGTAGCCACTCGATCATCTGGCTTTGGAACGCCGCGGCATCGAGGCCGTATTCGCCACGCTCATCGACGCGCCACTCGAATCGCAAGGCCGCCAACTCTGCGAAGTCACCCTCGCCGGCCCGCCGACAGATGGTCGTACTCATCGGGGTTCTCCTCGCCGCACACCTTCGAGGTGCACCAGGATAGTCAGCCCCGTTAGATCAGCGCGAAGTCGCTGGAGTCCACCGCACTCACAGGAACGGCGGATTCACCAGGAGAATCTATCCCTCGTGAGTCGATACACTCCTCCTGATGTCTCCTGTCACGTCGCCGTTCACCCGCACCACGACCGCACTGGAAGTCCTTGAGGGTGTGGACCTCTCCGGTAAGCGCGCGATCGTGACCGGTGGCGCGTCGGGCATTGGGGCGGAGACCGCACGCGCGCTCGCTCAGGCCGGAGCGGAGGTGACGATCACTGCGCGCGACGTCGAAGCGGGTGGTCTCGTCGCGCGCGACATCGTGTTCGAGACCGGCAACCAGAGCATCCAGGTCGTACAGCTCGAACTCACCGAAGAAGTA
>DATHNV010000126.1:0-3874 GCA_035485615.1 Acidimicrobiales bacterium | reverse complement strand
GTCAGGTCAGCGTAGTGGAGTCGCCTTCGAGCGCGAGGCGCTGTGAACTGCGCGAGAGTCGCCAACCACCCTCGAGCTCGACGGCGACAACCTCCCCGTCGATCACGCGGAGCGCTCTCTCGATCTCGGCACTGCTGGGCGGATGATGCTCGCCCAGGTCGTCACGTCGCGCAAGTTTCACCCGTAGCCAGCGGCGCAGGCGCGCGCGTGGCCAGTCGCGAAGTTCGCGACAGTCCACGTCCTCGATGTTGCGGGCCACGTCGGCCTTGAGCAGTTCACCCAGCCACTCGCGATCATCAAAGAGGACCTCGGCCTGGCGCGCGAGCACCGGCACCACGTCGCGGTCGGCCACGTCGTTGAGCAGCGGCAGCAGCTGATGACGCACACGATTGCGCCGATACGCGAGGACGTCGTTCGATTCGTCGACGCGCGCAACAAAACCGCGTTCGGCGACGTACTCCGCTACCGCGGCACGCCGCACTCCCAGGAGGGGCTTGGTCGGGTCGTTGACCAGGGGCGAGAGTCCGTCGACTCCCGCGCCGCGCAACATGTTGAGCAGAACCGTCTCGGCGAGGTCGTCCATCGTGTGGCCGGTGAGAGATCCCACGGGCAAGACGCGACGGCGCTCGGCGCGAGCGCGCGCCTCAAAGTTCGGCCCGGCCTCGACCAGAACGTCGTGGACACTCACCGGCAGGTGCAGCGAGTCGGCGACCTCGACCACGTACTGGGCGTCGGCCGTACTGTTGGCGCGCGAGTGGTGATCGACGTGGTGCACGTGTACGTCCAACTGCGCCTCGAGCGCGAGAAGAAGGAGACCGAGAGAGTCCGACCCACCGGAGACCGCAAGATCGACGTGGGTACCCGGGGGCGCGAATCGACACGCAAATAGGAGATCGGCGTTCGCCACGCCCTTACGTTACGCAGCCGCCATCGCGGGAGCGTCGTCGTGCGAGGAAGCCCAGTTCGTGCGTCGACCATGCGTGCGGCGCCACCACGCGAAGAGCCGTCCCGCGATGAACCAGGCAGCGCTAAACGATCCAACCCAGAATCCCACGGGCCAGTTCGTCGTGAATGAACACGCGAGCGCACCCCAAATGGTAATCAGAGCCAGAACGACCGACAGCCCCATCGCCACCAGCGCACGATCGCTGAAAGACCTCGCGGCCGCAGGAGGTCCGATCATGAGTGTGAAGATCAACAGCGCACCCACGACCGGCACGGTCATGGTGGTGGCACAGGCCAGGATCACCAGGAAGATGAGCTCCAGTCGCTGCGGTTTCAGTCCTTGGGCGGCGGCGATCTCCGGGGCGATCGACGACATCAACAAGGGCCGATAGAAGAACGCCACCGCTCCCACGCACACCACACCCAGACCGATCACGGGCCAGAGTTGACCGGTACTGACGCCCAGAATCTCTCCGAAGAGCAGCGAGAAGATCGCCGGTTCGTACTCTGTGCTCTGGCTGATGAACGCCGCGCCCAACGCCAGCATCATCATCAGTGCGAGCGCAGTGACGGCGTCGGCTCGCCCGCGCCGCGACAGCCCAGCGATGCCGAGTGCGGCGGCGAACGAAAAGACCCCGAGTCCAATGAGCGGATTGATCGCAATCAAATTCGCTCCCGCCGCACCGGCAAAGGCGCCGTTGGGAATGGCGTGCGCGGCAAAGGCCGAGCCGCGCATCACTACGAAGAAGCCAACGACCCCGGCCACAACAGCGACCACGGACCCGATGACCCACGCGTTCACCATGAAGCTCGAGAACATCAGTGAACACTCTCAACGGCAAGCGAGGTCCGCGAGTTCGAACGCACTCTCCTCGTGCGTACACCCGAGAGCAGATATCCCACGAAGACCAAAGCCACGATGAAGAAGCTCACCGGTAGGCCCTGGCTCGACGGAAACCAGTAGTAACTGTCGTAGGCGAGAACTATGCCCAGCCAGGTTGCCACCACGCCCCAGAGTGTGGCGACCGCCAGGGTGGCGCGCAAGTTGGTGGTGACACGAAGTGCCGCGGCGGCCGGACCTATCAGCAGCGCCGTCGAGAGGATCGAGCCGATCGCAATCGACGACAGGCCCACCGACACGGCCAGGGTCAGCATGAAGAGCACGCCGATGAGTCGAACGCGAATGCCGCGAGCCGCCGCGAGGTCGGGACTCACCGAGCTCAGCAGCAACGGCCGGTAGATGACGAAGAGAACGCACAACGTGAGGGCGCTGAGGACCGCGACCAGCGGGATCGTCGAGGAGCTCAGCGTGAAGATAGATCCGAAGAGAATCTGCTGGCTCACCCCCGTCGCGGCACTCTTCGTGGTATCGAGGTACAAGAACAATGCGGAGAGGCCCGTCGCGAATCCCAGGACCACCCCCGTTGCGATGTCGCGACCGCGCAGTCGTTCGACGCCCACCAGTTCCATTGCTCCTGCGCCGATCACGCCGGCACTCAAGAATCCCACCAGTGGGCTCGCACCATAGAAGAACGCACCCGAGCCACCGGTCGTGGCCACGTCGGTCAGCGCGTGGCCGGCAAAGGACTGACCGCGCAGCACGGTAAAGACCCCCACGACCGCCGACACGATCGCACTGACCGCCCCCACCACGAGGGCGATCTGCACCGGGCTGCTCGAAAAGAATCCGGGCTCGAAAACGAAGTGCACGGCTAGTTGACGGTCAACGTCGAGTGCTCAGGAATCTGCGCGTCATCTTGTCCGGGTTCGGTCACCACCAGCACACGCCCGTGCAACTTGATGACGTCCACGTGCTGTCCGTACAGCGCGCTGAGGACGTCGGATCGAACAACTTCGTCGGTCGTGCCGCTGGCCGCGCGTCCGTTGGTGAGATACACGATGCGATCCATGACCGGCAGCAGAGCATTCATCTCGTGGGCCGACAGAAGGACCGCCACGTGACGATCGTTCGCGACGCGGTGAAGCAGCGAGACGATCTCTTGGACGCTCTTTGGGTCGAGGTTCGCGAGCGGCTCATCGAGCACCAAGAGTGCCGGTTCACTGACGAGCGCGTGCGCGATCAAGACCCGCTGCTGTTCGCCCCCCGAGAGACTCCCCACGCGACTAGTCGCAAACCGCAGCGCGTCCACGTCGTGGAGAATCTGTTCGACGCGCTCTCGTTCGGCGGGGGTACGTCGAGAGAAGCCGAATCGATGGGCGTCCAGCCCGAGGGCCACGAAGTCGCGCGCACGCAGGGGTACGTCGGGATCGAGCACGACCTTCTGGGGAACGTACCCCAGAGCGTGGTTCCCCTTCGCCCGCGCCTGGCCGAGAATGCGTATCTCGCCACCGCTAAGACGCTGCAGTCCGAGGATGGCGCGCAACAACGTGGTCTTGCCCACTCCGTTGGAACCGATGAGCCCGGTGAACTCGCCCCGACGCACCTCGAAACTCACATCGTCGAGGATCGTGCGCCCGCCCAGCATCACACTGACGTGCTCAACCTCTAGGACCGGTATCTCGTCGCTCATAGTTTCTCCGTTGAGTGGTGCGAGACGATCGCGGCTTCAATCGCCTTCACTTCAGCCAGCATCCAGGACTGGTAGGTGTACCCGGGAGTGGGCATCGTTTCGTACACACCCACGACCGGCACGTGGGCCGAGACGGCCGTCTGGCGAATGGACGACGTGAGGGCGTCGACGACCTGCTCGTTGTAGCAGAAGAGTTTGACCTGGTGCTTGGTCAACAAGTTGTCTTCGAGCGTGACATCCTCGGGCGCGGGATCGACGCCATTCATGATGTCGGCTTGAAAAACGAAGGGAGTAAGGATCTTGACCCCCATCGCTTGGAGAAGATAGTCAGCGACCGGTTCGGTCACCGCGACGGACGTGTGGGCGTGGTGCTGCTTGAACGCGGCGATGGCACTGAG
>DATHNV010000125.1:0-2363 GCA_035485615.1 Acidimicrobiales bacterium | reverse complement strand
TCGACGACACCGCGGGACCGAACGGGCGAGCGGTGGTGGGTAGTGACTTGCGCGTGCCGGGCAGTGACAACGTGTTCTGCGTCGGGGACGCCGCCGCGATTCCCGCGTCACGTGGCGACGGCTCGTTCTGCCCCCAACTCGCGCCCGTGGCGATTCAGTCGGGTCACCGCGCCGCCAAAGAGATCCTCCTCCTCGTGGGGGGACAACCAACCACCGCATTTCACTACGTGGACAAGGGCATCATGGCCACCATTGGCCGACGCGCTGCGGTCGCCAAGATCCCCCACGTACCCACGATCACGGGCACCCTCGGGTGGATGGCCTGGCTCGGCCTCCACCTCTTCTATCTGGTGGGCTTTCGCAACCGCCTGCGGGTCTTTATCAACTGGACGTGGCGTTACTTCGACTGGCCCTCGGGTCCCCGGCTCATCGTCGCCGACGCCGAGACCGCCAAGTAGTTCAGCCCAGTCGCTCTTCGAGGTCGAGGGCCATCTCGTGGAGCTCCTTGGGCAGGCGCTCGTTGAACTGGGCGTAGTGGTCGCGAATGTGCGGCACTTCGCGGCGCCACTCATCGTGGTCGACGCGCAGTAGTTGCTCCATGTCCTCTGGGCTCACGCTCAGACCCTCGACGTTGATGGCGCTGGGCGTGGGCACGTAGCCAATCGCCGTCTCGGTCGCCTCGCCGCGTCCGGCGGTGCGCTCGAAGATCCACTCGAGCACGCGGGAGTTCTCGCCGAATCCCGGCCAGAGCCAACGACCATCAGCACTCTTGCGAAACCAGTTGACGTAGAAGATCTTGGGCAACTTGGTCTCGTCCATGCGCTTGGAGAACGTCAGCCAGTGCGCGAAGTAGTCCGCCATGTTGTAGCCACAAAAGGGCAGCATGGCAAAGGGGTCGCGGCGCAGTTCCCCAACCGCACCTTCGGCGGCGGCCGTCGTCTCGGAGGCCATGATCGAGCCCAGGAACACGCCGTGGTCCCAACTGAGGGACTGAAACACGAGTGGGATCACACTGGCGCGTCGCCCGCCAAAAAGAATGGCGTCGATCGGCACACCGGCGGGGTCCTGCCACTCAGCAGCGATCGCGGGGTCCTGGTCGGCGGGGGTCGTAAAGCGCGAGTTCGGGTGCGCGGCCGGGGTGCCGAGGTCCTTGGACCACGGATTGCCCTTCCAGTCGATGAGGTTCTCGGGCGGCTCACCCATGCCCTCCCACCACACGTCGCCGTCGGGCGTCACGGCGGTGTTGGTGAAGATGGTGTTCGCTTCCACGGTGTACATCGCGTTGGGGTTGGTCACCATGTTGGTCCCGGGCGCCACACCAAAGAAGCCGGCCTCGGGGTTGATGGCGTACAGGCGACCGTCGGGACCGGGCTTCATCCAGCAGATGTCGTCGCCGACCGTCTCGACCTTCCAGCCTGGCAGGGTGGGCACCAGCATGGCGAGATTGGTCTTGCCACACGCACTCGGAAAGGCTCCGGTGACGTAGCGCGACTCACCCTTCGGATTCGTGAGCTTGAGCACCAGCATGTGCTCGGCGAGCCAGCCGTCGTCACGTGCCAAGACCGAAGCGATGCGTAGCGCGAAGCACTTCTTGCCAAGCAGGGCGTTCCCGCCGTATCCCGAACCGAACGAGATGATCTCGCGGGTCTCGGGGAAGTGGACGATGTACTTGTTCTCCGGGTCACACGGCCAGGGGACGTCGGTGATGCCGTCTTCTAAGGGCATGCCCACCGAGTGCAGGCACGGCACGAAGGTGCCGGTCTCGCCCAGGACCTCCAGGGCGCCGGTACCCATGCGCGTCATGATCCGCATGGAGACCGCCACGTAGGGCGAGTCGGTGATCTCGACGCCGATATGAGCGATCTTGGAACCGAGCGGTCCCATTGAGAAGGGCACGACGTACATCGTGCGTCCGGTCATCGAACCGCTGAAGAGGGTGTGGAGTGTGGCGCGCATCTCTTCGGGGTCGCGCCAGTTGTTGGTGGGTCCGGCGTCGATCTCTTCCTTCGAACAGATGAAGGTCCGGTCTTCGACGCGTGCGACGTCGCCCGGGTCCGAGGCCGCGTAGTAGCTGTTGGGTCGCTTGGCGTCCGAGAGTTTGGTGAACGTGCCCGCGTCGACGAGCAGTTGGCACAACTCGTCGTACTCCTCGGCCGATCCGTCGCACCAGTGGATACGATCGGGGGTCGTGAGCCTCGCGACTTCTTCCACCCATTCGATCAGGGCCTTGTTCTTGGTTGGGTACGTCATGACGTCCTTGTCTACGTTCGTCTCGCCGCGGGGTTACAGCGAGAGTCAACAACCGCAGTCATGAACGAGCCGGCCGACCCAACCAAAGAACGGAGCCAGCACGAAGATGACGT
>DATHNV010000124.1:0-3708 GCA_035485615.1 Acidimicrobiales bacterium | reverse complement strand
TCGCGAATCTGGATTCCCCTGGTCGTGATAGCCATCGTGCTGATCGTCATCTTGGCCCTGGAGTCCAAGTCGTCCGGGGAGTACTCCATCACCCCGGGTGACTCCACGCCGGTCGCGCCGCTCATCAAGCTGAGTGGGGTCGCGACGAACAAGCATCCGGGCCGCATCTTGTTCACCGACGTCTTCCTCCAACCGCTCTCGGAGTGGCAGTTGTTCTTGACCCACTTCCAAAAGCACGTCCAAGTCGTGCCGGCCGATGAACTCACTGAGCCCGGCGTCTCGACGAGTGAGCTCAATGCTCAGGGGTACCTCGAGATGTACGACGCCAAGCACTCCGCCGAGGTGGCGGCGTTTCGCGCCGTTGGGTGGCGAGTGCCCTCGACGAAGACCGGCACCGTGATCACTGGCGTCGTGGAGAACTCACCGGCGAGTCGCGCGAAGCTCGCGGTGGGGGATCTCATCACCGGGCTCAACTCCACGCCGGTGCGTTCGGCCTGTCAGTTGATTTCGTTGACGCACAACATTGCGCCGGGCTCCACAGAAGTCCTCGATATTGACAAGGTCAAGATCTCGAACTCCGGGCGCTTCACCTACGACGCACCGTCCACCGTGCGCGTCACGACCGCCGCCCTTCCCAGCACCCTCGATCAGACCGGCTGCGGCGGAGGTCGAGCCAAGTCATGGGTCGGTATCTCACTCGAAGACGGCTTTCACTACCGACTGCCCGCGAGTGTCAGCATCAACACTGCCAATATTGGGGGCCCGTCCGCAGGACTGGCGATGACGTTGGCCTTGATCAATAAGTTGAGCGCGGGCTCGCTCACCGGTGGTCACGTGGTGGCCGCAACCGGCACCATCTCACCAGATGGTCAAGTGGGCGCGGTGGGTGGCGTCGAGGAAAAGGCGGTCGCCGTGCATAACGCGGGCGCGACGTATTTCTTCGTGCCAAACGGTGGTGGCGATGTCGACGCCGCCAAGGCCGCGGATCAGCCCGATCTGACGATTGTGCCCGTGAGGTCCCTCAACCAGGTTCTGGCTGATCTGAAGCGGATTGGAGGCGTATCGCCCACGCCTCTCACGAAGCCGTCGGACACCTAATCTTCGTCGCAAAAACCCTAGGCTGTAACCAATGGACGACCGCCGAACAGTCTCGACCACGCGCCTTTCTTCAAATGAATTGACCCGGGTCACCTTTACCACCCTGCGCAAGGGCGGCGTGGATCCCAACGAGGTCCGCCTGCATCTGGAGGCCGCGGCCCGGGAGATGGGCCACCTCGAGAGCCGCGTTCGAGAACTCCAGGACCAGCTGAGCGAAGCCCACCATCTAGCCGAGCATCCGACCTTCGACGAGGCCACCCTCACCAACGCCTTGGGAACACAGAGTGCGTCGATCTTGCGCTTGGCCCACGAAGAGGCGGGTCGCGTCACCGCCGAGGCCCAAGAACGAAGTGCGGCGGTCTACGCCGAGGCGCAGCAGCGAGCCTCCGCGCACCTCATGGACGCCCAAGAGCGGGCGACCGCGCTGATCACCGAGGCCGAGAACACCGGCAACCAAATCGACCACGACTCGCGCCTCGCCGCGGAGCGACTGATCGACTCGGCCAAAGTCAATGGCGAAGCACTGATCGATCGTGCGCGCGAGCAGGGTCGCGCCATCGTCGAACAGGCGAATGAAGCGCGCCGCACGGTGCTCAACGATTTGGCGGTCAAGCGCAAGGCGCTGCACATGCAGATCGACCAACTGCGCGCCGCGCGCGACACCCTCGGCACGTTCGTCAGTGAACTGCGCGAGAAGGTTGATGACATTCTCACGGGCATCAACGGTTCCGACGAGGCCGCGCGCTCTGCGGCGCTCGAAGCGCTGCGCGCCCACGCCACGGTGCCCGAGCCCACTGACGAGGAACTGCTCGCGGGAACGCCACTGCGCGAAGTGCCCGCACCCACTCTCGACGCACCGATCGACTCGACCCCGGAGGTCACGCGTCGCAGCGATGCGGTTCCGCCGCCCGCGCCGGCACGCACGGCTCCCCACGAGGGCGAGTCGCTGTTGGAAGACGATCCGTCCGGAACTGACGTCGTCAACGAGATCTTCGCGCGCTTGCGCAAAGCCACTTTGGAAGAGCGTGGCGCGACCGCGGTCGCACCGAAGAAAGTGGCGCCCGCCAAACCCGAGACCCCGGTGGGGACCCTGTTTCGGCATCGCGACGACGCACTCGACGAAGCTCTGTCAGTACTGACTCGCCGCGTCAAGCGTGTGCTCCAGGACGATCAGAACATCATGCTCGAACGAATCCGCCACGTGAAGGCGATGATCACCGACGAGCTCGAAGACGAGATGGTCCAACGCAATCGCTACGCCGAGGCCGCGAGCGAGGGTCTGGTGCTCGCCGCTCAGTCGGGCGTGCAGTTCGCCCGCGATGAAGGCGGCGTGAGCGAGACGACCGTCGAGCCATCACTCTTAGACGACGTCGCCGCTGACCTCGCGGTCACGATCGTGCTCGCGTTGCGCAAGCGAATCCTGAGTGAGTCGGCGGGCGACGCGACCGACCGAGTGAACGCGGCCTATCGCGAGTGGCGCGGGGCGCGAGTCGAGCGCCTCTGCACCGACGCCGCGCGCCGAGCCTTTCACTTGGGCGTGGTCACCGCGTCCAAGGGACGTTCGGTTCGCTTCTTCGCCACGCCCAACGATGCGCCGTGTGACTTGTGCGCGCATGACGCCGACTCCGGCGAGCGACTCGCGGGCGAGAACTTTCCGAGTGGATCGCCCTATCCACCACTGCATGCGGGCTGCGCCTGCACTGTAATTCCCGTTTAAATAAGTCGTAGGCTCGATCTGTGCGCAGCTCGACCGACGTTCCCCAACGCCCGCGGCGCCTAGGACGACTATCCCGGCGGTTCTGGATCGGGATCATCATTGTCGTCCTGCTGGTCGTCTTCTTCTCCCTGCGCAACCTGGCGGTGCTGTGGACCGACGAGATGTGGTTCTCGTCGGTCGGCCTCTCGAATGTCTTTTCGACCTTGTTCTTTATCAAGGTCGGACTCGGCCTCACCTTCGGGGCGATCTTCTTCTTCATCATGTGGGGCAACCTGCTCCTGACGGACCGCTTCGGGGCGAGGGATCTCTCCTTCGATCCCGAAGACGAGGTGGTGCGGCGCTACCAGAACATCGTTCGTCCCTACGCCCGGCGCATCTATGCCGCGGTCGCCCTGTTGATGGGCCTCATCGCGGGCCTGAACGCGACCGGTCAGTGGAACAACTACATCTTGTTCTCACACTCCGTACCGTTCCACAAGGTCGACCCGATCTTTCACAAGGACCTCAGCTTCTACATCTTTACGTTGCCGTTCGTCTCCTTCGTGGTGACCTGGTTCCTCGTCGTCTTGATCATCGCGCTGGTGGTGACGACGGGCTTTCACTTCCTCAACGGCGGCATCCGCACCACCAAGGTGACTCCGCGGGTGGCCCCGCGTGTGAAGGCCCATCTCTCGGTCATCGGCGCGGCGATCGCGATCATGAAGGCGATTGGCTATCTGATCGCCAAGTGGGAACTGGTCACCTCCACCAACGGCTACGTCCAAGGTGCGACCTACACCGACGTGCACGCGCGCATGCCCGCGCTCACGATTCTCTTCTGGCTCTCGCTAGCCGCGGCGGGGATCCTGCTCTATAACGTTCGCTCGAGGGGCTGGTCGCTGCCGGTGGTCGCG
>DATHNV010000123.1:0-10732 GCA_035485615.1 Acidimicrobiales bacterium | reverse complement strand
GACTTTGACGTGCGCGCCACCAAGACCGGCATGCTCGCCTCGCCCGCGATCGTGAAGCGCGTCGCGTCTCTCGCTCGCGAGGGACTGCTCCCCCAGTTGGTGGTCGATCCAGTTCTGGTCGCCACCAGCGGCGACGTCCTCATGTCAGAGGGCGGGGTCGAGGCCTACCGTGAAGCCCTGTTCCCGCTGGCCGAACTGGTGACGCCCAACGTGCGCGAGGCCGCGGTTCTCTGCGGGCTCGATGTGCACGATCTCGCCACGCTCGACGACCTTGCCGCTGCCGCTCGCACCATCCTCTCGTTTGGCCCGCGCTACGTCCTCGTCAAGGGCGGACACGTCGAGGGCTCGCACCCTGATCGTTCCCCCGACGTCTTGCTCAGCGCGGACGACCTCGTGGTACTCGACGGCCCACGAGTTCTCACCTCCAACGATCACGGCACGGGATGCTCGTTGTCATCAGCGATCGCCGCCGGTCTCGCCCTCGGTCGCGCTCTGCCTGACGCGGTGCGCGATGCGAAGTCCTTCGTGCTCGCGGCCCTCGAGGGTGCGACCGAGTGGCGCCTGGGCGAAGGGCGCGGACCGATCGATCACTTAGGATGGAGTGAGTGAGCGATGTCCCCGAAGTACCCCCCGCTCCGCGACCGCCGTTAACGACGACGACGAGCCTCTGGCCCGCCGGGATGATTCTTGGCCTCGCGGTGATCATGATCGGCGTTTTTCTCCTCGTGGACTTCGCGACCAACAAGGGCGTGGTCACCGTGCCCACGACCATTCCCACGGTCGTGGGGGGCCTACCGCTGGACGCCAAGCCCGCTCCGGCGCTGCAGTACTGCCTCCAGAGCGAAGAGGTGCCGAGCAACCTCAATAACGCCTTCATCGTGCCCAAGAACACGGTGCCCGAACCGGGCGCCAATACCCCCGACTTGGGAGCAGGTGAGTACGACTGCTTCGAACCTATGGCCACGAGTCACGCCACGTCCGACCAGCTGGTGACCTTCTTCGACACCCAGCTCGAGGCTCGCGGTTGGAGTCTGTTTTCGCGCACCGCCAGCAACGGCAAGCCACAGTCGCTGTTTCAAAAGGCTGGCAGCGATGGCTTTTACTGGGAGCTCGGCATCACCGTGACCAAGGCAACCGCCGCCAAGGTCTACTGGAAGTTCACCATCTACCAGAACTCCGACACTATCTAAGCGACGGCAACGAGTTCTTCGGCGGGGACGGGCGCCTCTTTGGTGACCGAGGACCACAGCAACAAGTTGAGTGGGTAGATCACGTAGCCCACGCGCGTCGCGGACGCCACACAGATCAAGCCGAGAAACACGATCGCGAGCAGACCCAGAATCTGCGAAAGCGCCAGGGGCCAGTGGCGACGAATGTACTTGGTGGCGAAGTAACCGCCAATGACGAACGATACGGGCGCGAGGATGTGACCGAGGATGGGCATCCACGAGGTCAGAATGTGTCCCGGCAGTGCACTCGCGGCCGGTGACGAGACGCCCGCGAGTCCGAGCGGGAACGCAAAGACATTCGCCATGAATGCGTTCGGTGCGCGCACGGCAAAGGGGACGGTCGTCACGATCACGATGGTCGCGACCCACGCCAGCACCCTCTTCCACGTCGAGCGACCCTCTCGATCACGCGCGACGAGCAACGCGCCCGCCGCCATCGGCCAGGCCGTGATCTTCATCGCGGCGGCCAGTCCCAAACTGATGCCGGCGAGATTGGACTGGCGCCGCTGCAGGGCGGCGACCGCGAGCAACATGAGCGCGAGGATTGGCATGTCGTCGCCGCCGGTCGCAAAGAACAGCGCGCCCGTGGGAAGAGCGATCAAGACCTGCGCCACGCGCAGCTTTTGCTCCTTCGACGCTCGCAGCAACGCGAGTGCCCAGCCACTCACGATGATGCTCATCAGCGTCATGATGATGCGCGCATCGGTGAGCCCCTTGCCCTTGTGCGTCTCGGCCGAGGGCAGACCGAAAGCACCCATCAAGGGAAAGTACGGAAAGAACGACTCAAACTTCGGCAGGTCCTTAATCGCGCCGACCAACCGACCGTGCTCGTCATACGTGTGATAGGGATCTTGGCCCTTGCTGATGAGTTCGCCGGCGCGCGCAATCACGCCGACTTCGGGTTGCGCGTGGCGCCAGTGAGCTTCGAGCCCCAGCGGCGCGGCGATCGCACCCACCACGACGACGCTAAAGAGCACGACGCGAACGAGGTGTTGGCGTCGCACGACGTAGCGAGCCAGTACAAAGGAAAGTAGCGCGGCCAACGCGTAGGGCCCCATCGCGAGGTACCCCCACTGCCACTGGGCCGCCTGGGTCGAGGACTCCCCCAGCACGAGAGCAAAACCCGCGGCCAGCAGGTACAAGAGTCCGTCGCCGGTGAGCGCGTTGAGCGATGTCCACCACGTCATAAAACGCAGTCGGGTGCGCGAGACCGTCGCCAACATTGGGCTGAGTCTACCGGCGCTCGTAATCACGCTTCGGACTTCGTCGACGGTTCCGGGACTCGCGCCGCACGCCGCAATGGAATCTTGGTGAGCGGGGGCACCGGACCGAGCAGAAACTCCTCGATGATCGATAGACACAGTTTCGTGCGCTCCTTGAGCACGCTGTGCGATGTACCTGGAATGACGGCGAGCTGGGCTTCGGGCAGCGCCTCGTAGAGGGCCACCGTGTGGTCGAGTCGAGCCACGTCATCGTCCCCCGACATCACCAGAACCGGCGTGGCGATATTGCGAAGTTCGTCGTCGCTCAGTGCCGGCTCGCTCCTTACTAGAGCCAAGGATTTCTCCACGACGGCCGCCGCGTGCTCTACCCCGTCGGGCGACACTCGCGCAAAGTCGACCGCGAACTCGGCGAAGCCCTCACTCTCGGGCGTGAAGTCCTTCATCGGCACCAGGCCGTCGTAGTGAAAGTTGGCACCTACCAGAACCACGCGCCGAAGCAGATCCGGTCGACGCAGAGCCACGAGCAGGGCGACGTTGGCACCGTCGCTGTGACCAAGCAGGTACACCCGGCGCTGCAAGTGTTCGATGAAGGCGATCGTCTCATCGGCCATCGCGTCGTAGCTAAAGGGCTCCTCGGTGTCCTTGGTCTTGCCGTGTCCGCGGCGATCAAAGGCGGCGAGTTCAAATCTCTTGGACAGACCCGGAGCGAGGGGTCGAAGCAGACTGTCGCTCTCCGAGAGTCCACCGTGCAGCAGGACGATCGTGGGACCCTTCCGTTTGGGTAGCTTGACCCAGGTCGGATGCCCGTTGAGATCGATGCGCGCCACGAGAGAAATCGTAGGGGCTAGGACGCGCGTGTCACCGCGTCGTCACGATGTTGCGGCGCGACACGCGCTGTCGCCAGGCGTCAACTAACTCGCCGCGTAGAACGGGCTCAGCCAGATTTGTCCGTTGTCGCACGGCTGGATCGGCGAGGACGGCGTGAGACTCACCGTCGAGCCGCCGGTGGCGAACTGAACGCTCATCGAGACCCCGTTTCCGCAGGCCTTGGTCCCTTCCGCCACGTCTGAGTACGCCAGGGCAAAGGTCACCGACTGGTTCTGAGTGAGCGAGAGCGAGCTCGGCGCACGATTGGCGGCACTGGTGAGGTCACTGGCGGTGCCCGGGAGAAACTGGAAGCCATTGGTCGCGCTGGGTACGTCGATCGGGGTCACGGTGACCAACCCACCCAACTTGTCCTGGAGCGTCACGAGGGGCCAACCGTCCACCGTGCAGGACCCGGGCGCTGTCTTCGTCAAGGTGACCGACGCGTAGATGGTGCCCGCCGCACCCTGGCCCTCGTTGTACGTACCAGAAAAGGAACTTCCCGAACACGTTGAACTCGCGAGCGTCGAGGTCGTGGTGGTCGTCGCGTGCGCAGCAGTGGTCGTCGTCGTGGACGAGGTCGTGGTGGTCGTGGTTGATGTGTCGATGGCGTGGCGACTCAGCGTGTAGATCACTACGAAGGCGGCGAAGATGGCCACCGAGATGAGCCCGCGCCTCACGCCCCAAAGTCCTCGGGGCGCACCTGGTCCAGGAACTCACGCAGTTGTGCCACGAGATCGGCTTCGTCGGGCGCCTCGAGCTCGACGTACTCGTCGTCGTCCTCGTCGTCGGAGGTCAACAACATGACCTTTCCCTCTGCGTCCATGAGGTCATCACTCACGAGGATGGGTGCTCCAACGCGCAGCGCGAGCGCGACCGCGTCGCTCGGACGTGCGCTCACCACGATCTCATCGCCACTGCGCACCAATCGAAGGTTCGCGTAGAAGGTGTTGTCCGACAGGTCCACAATCTCGACGGAGAACACTTGGGCCCCGAGCGCGCTGATGACGTGTCCGAGCAGATCGTGGGACATCGGACGCGGCGCTTCCACACCTTGGAGCGCGTAGGCGATGGCGGCTGCTTCGGGCGCGCCGATGAAGATGCACAGCACGCGCTCTCCGCCCACCTCTTCGAGAAGTAGCAACGGGGTCGACGATCCCACGTCGACGCGCACCGCGCGCAACACGACCTCAATCATGAGGCCAGCCTAGACCTCCCACCTCAAATTCCTAGGTCTGGGCGAGGTAGTCGAGGAGTTCACGTTCCACGAGAACGTTACGTAGTGCGGCGACCTCTCGCGCCACGTCGGAGGTGATTTCGCGCACCTGCTCTGGCGAGTACTCCGTCGCCCCGAGGCGCAGCGGCATTGTCAAGTCGTCAACAACACCGACCTCGCGTTCGGCTACCCGGCGCAGCGATCCCAGCAGTCGCGCATCCACGCCTCGGCTCAACAGAGCGCGCGAGTGAGCGGCGACTCGCAGATCGAGCGCGCTGAAGACTGTTTCACCGTTGCGAGAGACGGCCGACACCAGACCCAGCGCGCAGAGGTTGTTGAACTCCGCGGGCGACAGACCGGTGGTCGCGAGCAGTTCCGCCCCCGAGAAATACTCCTTGACCGGCGCGGGCTGGTCGTCGTCGCTCGCCGATGACTCCACCACCGTGAGGTTCGGGCGCGATGGCACGCTGGGCGCCGGCGCGGGAACACTGATGACGCCCACTGCGGCCTCGCGCGCGGCGTGGCGGGCCGTGGAGGTCGGTGTGGGTGGATCGAGGAGGCCTTGTTCGATCAGTCGCAGTCGCACCACGCGCAGTGGCACGAACTCTTCTTGGGCCAGTCGGATCGCTTCGCGCAAGCACTCGACGTCGCGTTCAGAGTAGAGGCGATAGCCCTTGCGACTACGACTCGGCTGTACCAGACCCTTATCTTCGTAGTAGCGAATCTTTGACAGCTCCACCGAAGGAAACATCTTTCGAAGTTCGGCGTGCACTTCCCCGATGCGCATCACCCCAGGCGTCGCTTTCATCGTGTGGCCTCCCAAAACACCAACTTAAATTTTCCAATCTGCACCTCGTCGGCCGAGTGCAGGGTCGTCTCTTCGACGCGCTTTCCATTCACGTACGTTCCGTTGAGCGAGTTGAGATCGCGCAACGTAATGCGTCCACTCGCGGTGCGCGTAAATACCGCGTGGTGGCGCGAGACCGAGACATCGTCCAACAACAGATTGCTCGCCTCGTGCCGGCCCACCGTGGTCACGTCGCCATCCAGTTCGATGCGCGTGCCCGCTTGCGGTCCCGCGGCAATCACCAGTTCGTCACGGTGTTCACCTTGTGGACCCCGATTTGCGTCGGGATGCATGGCGTCGGGCGAACTGACGACCGGTACGGCGATCGTTTCGGGTGAGGATGACTCGTGCTGGGGAGCTCCGCACGACCAACAGAAGTTTGCGTTGGCGTTGAGAATCTCTCCACAGCGACGGCAGTTCACGGACCTCACACTAGTGAAGTTTGAAAAAAGCCGCCGGGGTCAGTTGTTGGTCAAGCCCCCGTACGCCGCGGCGTCGAGGAGTGCGTCGTAGTCACTACTTGATGCGGTGGTGATCTCGCACAGCCATCCCTCGCCGTAGGGGTCAGAGTTCACAAGTTCGGGTGAGTTCTTGAGCGCGTCGTTCACCGCCGTGACGGTGCCACTCACGGGCGCGTAAATCTCCGACACGGATTTGGTCGACTCGACTTCGCCCAGCACGCCACCTACACTCACCTCGGTGTTGAGCTTGGGCAGGTCCACGAACACGACGTCGCCGAGGGCGTCTTGGGCGTAGTCGGTAATGCCCACGCGCACCACCTGCGCGTCGGCGCGGGCCCACTCGTGGTCACTGGAGTAACGAAGATCACCGGGTATCTGCATGCGAGTCAACTTACACAATCTGTCGGCTGGCGCGCCCCGTGCGCAGAGCCGCGAGGGCCGGTCGCACGTAGCCAAACAGCACGATCCACGACAGCGTGAGCCCGCACGATCCGATGATCCAACAGGCGATACGCGCGTCGTGCTGCCACGTCGACAACGGGGCGTGGTGGGCATTAGAAGTCAAGAGAAATAAGGGAAATGTGAACATCAGAGCGAACGTGGAGACCTTCCCCCACCAGAGCACGTTGATGCGCGTCGCGCCCAACGCCGCCAGGACGAGGGTGAGAACCGAGACGATGACTTCGCGCGAGAGCGAGAGCAGCGCGAACCACCACGGCACGCCACCGGCGGCGGCCACCGCAATCAGTCCCGCGATAACGAGAATACGGTCGGCGGTGGGATCGAAGATCTTGCCCACGTTGGAGACCTGATGCCAGCGCCGAGCGACGTAGCCGTCAATCCAGTCGGTGGCTCCGAGCGCACCGAGCAGCCACGCCGCCATCGCGCGGTGTCCGGTGCCGAAGAGCAACCACAAAAAGACGGGCAGCGCGAGCAGGCGCACCAAGGTGATGGCGTTCGGCCACGTCAACCACCCCGCGTCGTCGTCACTCACGAACGAAGCGTATTGCTACGCGACCGTGATCGACTGATCGAGGTATACGTCTTGGACCGCGTGGATAATCTCCGCGCCATCGTCGATCGGTCGCTGGAACGCCTTGCGACCCAGAATGAGTCCCTGACCACCCGCGCGCTTGTTGATGACGGCGGTGCGCACCGCCGCGGCGAGGTCGTTGCCGCCCTTGGACTCACCGCCGGAGTTGATCAGGCCAATGCGTCCCGCGTAACAGTTGACGACCTGCCAGCGGGTGAGATCGATGGGGTTGTCGGTCGTTAACTCGGAGTAGACGCGGGGGTCGGTCTTGCCGAACTTGACGGCGTTGTAGCCCCCGTTGTTCACGGGCTGCTTCTGCTTGATGATGTCGGCCTCAATGGTCACGCCGAGGTGATTGCCCTGGCCCGTGAGATCCGCACTGACCTCGTAGTCCACGCCGTCCTTAATGAACGCCTCGTTGCGCAGATAGCACCACAGGACCGTAAAGAGGCCCAGGCGGTGCGCCTCTTCGAAGGCCACGCGAACCTCTTCGATCTGATGGACGGAACCCTCTGAGCCGAAGTAGATCGTCGCCCCCACGCCCACCGCGCCGAGATCGAACGCCTGGCGCACCGACCCAAAGAACTGCTGATCGTAGGTCGTGGGATAGCGCAAGAGGTCGTTGTGGTTGAGCTTGACGATGAAGGGGATCTTGTGGATGTACCGACGACTGACAATGCCGAGGTTGCCGAGCGTCGTGGCAATCGCATTGCAGTCCCCGGCGATGGCGAGGTCGCACAGTCGCGCGGGATCGAAGTACTCGGGATTGGGCGTAAAGCTCGCGGCCGCGGAGTGCTCGATCCCTTGGTCGACGGGCAGGATCGACAGGTACCCGGTCCCGCCGAGGCGGCCGTGGGCGTAGACCGTGCCCAGGTTGCGCAACACGTTCGGGGTGCGGTCGCTGTAGGTAAACACGTCATCGAGGAACGTCGGTCCCGGTGGGATCAGAAGTTCCTTGGGAAACGCGGTGGCCTGGTGATCCAGCAGTAACGAGGCGTCGTTGCCCAAGAGCGCGGCTATATCCATGCGCGAATCTTAACGGGTGCGCTTTGGGCCGATCGCTGGCGAGTCAGTCGATCGATCGACTAGTCGACCTTTTTCTTTGACACCGGGGTGACTCGGCGTTTGCGGTTTTTCCTCACCGTCAGAGCGCCCAGCTCGCTCAGCCGCTCGCGCGCGTCATACGCGTCGGGTTCGGCCAGCACCACTCGTGAGAAGAGTTCGCGAGCGGCCGTCGTGTCGCCCGCGCGGTCGTACACATCAGCCAACGTGTACCACAGCCGAACGTGGCGATAGGAGGGATTGCGCAGCATCTTCGTGCCGCCCGCTTTGGTGAGAAGTTCAATGGCCTCGTCGTAGCGACGTTGATCGGCCCAGGTGGCCGCCATCACAATGCGCGCCTCGGCAAGCACGTCGGTCGAGGGTTCGTGCTCGAGGAGCTCCTTGTAGGTCTTTTCGACCGCGCGGTAGCGGTGCAGGGCCCGATCGGAGTCCATGACCAGTGGCAAGTGCTCGGGGTCCTGGGTAATCGTGAAGTGCGAACGCAGGTGGATCTTGGCCATGGCCCATCGTTCGGCCCGATAGGCCGCCAATCCCGTCAGCTCGCGCACCGGTGCGACGCCGGGTGTGGCATCCGCCACGATCCGGCCCAGTCGCAGGGCCTCCTCGTAGCGCTTGCGGTCATAGGCCTCGGCCGCGCGCGTGAGTTGGTGCACCATCTTTTCGCGCATGTACGCGGTCCCGATGAAGGCCTTGCGCACGTCGGCGGCGACGTCACCGGGCAGCGAGTACGGAGCACGAGTACTGGTCTTGGCGGGGGCCGCTGGCTTGGCCGGCCGCTCGACGCGCTCCCAGGACGACTGTGGCTCGGGAGCCTTCGGGCGAACCTTGGCGGCCATCTCCTGACCGGTGCTCTCGATGTTGACCGCGCCCTTGCGAGCGACGCTCCCCCAGCCCTTGGACCGCGCGTGTTCACCCGCGTGCTGTCGTTGACGTTGCTCGGGCGTGAGCGGGATCGGCTCTCGTTCACGCGACGGCCTGGCCGGACCCCGTGACGACGAACGCGCTGCGCCGCGACCTACCGGCGCGCCAGGTCGACGCGGACCAGTGCTTCGCGAGTCCCTCTCGCCGGCCTCGCGGGGACGGCGTGGACGGGCACTGCGGGAATCTCGCTCGCCGCTCTCACGGGGACGACGCGACGACGATGAGTCACGAGTATCGCGTTCGCCGCCCTCACGGGGACGACGCGACGACGATGAGTCACGAGTATCGCGTTCGCCGCCCTCGCGGGGACGGCGTGGACGGGCGCTACGCGAGTCTCGCTCATCGCCCTCGCGGGGTCGACGCGGCGACGAGTCTCGCGACTCGCGAAATGGCCGAGGAGAGCGCGAGTCATCGCGGCGAGTCGACCTCTCCCCCGAGGCCGAAGGACCTCTGCGCGGCGCGGGTCGATCCTCGCGGGACGACGCACTTCGTGAGTCACGTGACGTACTCCGAGGCGCGCGGGGAGCACCCTTCGCGCCGGAACTCGACGGGCGGCCTGTTGCGGTTGGTCGCGCGCGAGGCGCGCGACGAGGAGGATTGGAAGAGGCCACGTGCCAGTTTACAGGGATCGGCTTTTGCTCCTTCGGTGACGTCGACGTCGAAGGTCGCTGCTGACACGCAAGATTCATCACCGCCCGTGCTACATTCGCCGCATGACCACAGCCCTTCAGCAAAGCATGTTTGAGGTACTGAGCGATCGACAGCTCCTGGACCACCCCTTCTACCGTCGGTGGGAAGCCGGCGAGCTCTCGCGCGACGAACTGACCTCGTACGCCGAGCAGTACCGTCACTTCGAGGCGATGATGCCCGAGTTCCTACTTCGCCTGAGCGAAGCGCTCGAGCCGGGTGCCGCCCGCGACCTCGTACTCGCCAACCTGAGTGACGAAGTCTCTGCGCCCAGTCACCTCGAGCTCTTCGACGACTTCGGCGCGTTCCTCGGCGCCACGGACGCCCCGGCCTCGCCGGCCATGAGCGCGTTGCTGGCCGCCTACGACGACGTGTCTCAACAGGGTGTCGTCTCGTCACTTGCGGGTCTCTTGGCCTACGAGAGTCAAGGAGCCGCTGTGGCTGACTCGAAGGGCGCCGGCCTCGCGGCGCACTACGGCGCACCGGATGAGGCGCTCGCCTTTTGGCGCGAGCACAGTTCGATTGAGGGCGAACACGCTGAGTGGACGTTCGACGCCCTGGAGTCACTCCGTCCCGATCCACAAGAAGTCCGTGCGGCGGCACGCCTCGTCGGCGAAGCCTGGTGGGTGTTCCTCGACGAGCGCGAGTTGCTCGCCGCCTAACTCACTCGTTGACTTAGAGCAGCACGACACCCGCGCGGCGTGTCCTCAGCCGCACTTGGCGCCTCGTTGAGACGATAAGTTGAGTGGAAGTGCAGGACACGCTGACGACCCCACCCTTACGCGAGCGCCCCGCCTGGAACGCCCTCACCTCTCACGCGGACTCCATACGGCCGTTGCATCTGCGTGACTTCTTTCATGCCGACGCAAAACGGGGTGAACGACTGGTCCTAAGCGCGGAGGGTCTGTACTTCGACTACTCCAAAAATCGCCTGACCGACGAGACGATCGCGCTCCTGGTTCGCCTGGCTCAGGAGTCGAACGTGCAAGAGCGCCGTGACGCGATGTTCGCGGGTGCGCACATCAACGTCTCCGAAAACCGGGCCGTGTTGCACACCGCGTTGCGCCTGCCCCGCGACGCCACGCTCGTGGTCGATGGCGTCGACATCGTGGCCGAGGTTCATGGCGTCCTGGATCGCATGACGGACTTCGCCAACCGAGTCCGCCGTGGCGAGTGGCGCTGCCACACC
>DATHNV010000122.1:0-5231 GCA_035485615.1 Acidimicrobiales bacterium | reverse complement strand
CGAGCGTCGTAGAAGCGTTCCACGTCGAGAACATTCCCGCGATCGGTTTGGTCACGGACGTCACGAAAGAAGAGGACATCGACGCGTTACGCGACGCGGCGTTGGCGGAGTTCGGGGCGATTCACGTTGTCTTTAACAACGCCGGCGTCGCCTCGGGCGCGGCGATCGGGACGCCGAACAAGGTCTGGCAGTGGGTGATCGACGTCGACCTCTTCGGCGTGGTGTACGGCGTCAATGCGTTTCTGCCGCTGTTGCTTGAGCAGAACGAGGGGCACATCGTCAACACCGCGTCACTGGCGGGCCTCGGTGGTGCGCCCGGAATGGGTCCCTACTGCGCGGCCAAGTTTGCCGTCGTGGGACTGAGCGAGTCACTCTTCCACGAACTGGCGCTTCGCGAGTCGAACGTAGGCGTCTCTGTCCTGTGCCCGGGATTCGTGCGCACGAGAATTCACGAGTCAGCGCGCAACATGCCCGTCGAGATTGCGAGCTACAACGACGAGCCGGCGGCCCAGATGATCGCCGACATGGCGAGTCAGGCCGTGAACGCGGGCATCGACGCCGACGTCGTGGCCGCGGCCGTCGAGGGCGCAATACGCGAGAACAAGTTTTGGATCCTGACCCACGAGCGCTCCGCCGTACGCACGACGGAGTTACGGCGCGACTGGATGAGCGGCGGCGAGCCGATGCGCTTTGATCTGATGGCGGCCACCAAGCCCTAGGAGTCGGCGCTAGCGGTCGAGGCCGTTGGGTACTTGGTCCGCGGGCCATCCGAGGGTGTTCATGGCCTGGCGAACTGCGTAGCGGTCCGTCATTCCCGCGACGTAGGCCACCGCGTCGTGCAGCGCGCGGTCACTGTCGGGCGTCTCTGAACTCTCCGCGACGTCAGGTATGGCCTCGGGGTGCGCGCTGTAATACTCAACGAGGGCGCGCAGCATGCTCACCACCGCCGAACCCTGCTGACGCGATGCGTCGCGCAAGTAGATGGCGTCGTAGTTAAAGGCGCGAAAGGCAGCCAGCGCTTCGCCGTGACTCGCATCCATGCCAATGATCCCGGTGTCCTGCACGGTGCGCAGAACCGCGTTGATGAAGGTGCCGAGTTGTTGGCGTCGTTGCACGCCCCCTCGCTCGCGCACGATCGCGGGAAGCTCATCGGGGTCCACGATGCCCACCGAAACGGCGTCTTCAAAGTCGTGGCAGACATAGGCGATTCGGTCGGCCCACGACACCACCTCGCCTTCGGGAGTCATCGGTGCGGGACGGGACCACGAGTGGTTGCGAATACCGTCAAGCGTCTCGAGACAGAGGTTCAACGGAGCGAGCGAGACGTCCGCCCCCCACGTGGCGTGATCGAACCCGCCCTCGACGAAAGGATCCAAGGCTTCTTCGCTGGCGTGACCGCCCGGTCCATGTCCGCAGTCATGACCGAGGGCGATGGCTTCGGTGAGGTCGACGTTCAGACCGAGGGGCCGAGCGATGCCCGTGGCGACCTGGGCAACTTCGAGGGCATGAGTAAGGCGGGTGCGCAGATGGTCGTCGGGAAAAATGAAAACCTGCGTTTTCCCCGCTAAACGGCGAAAGGCGCTGGAGTGCAGAATGCGGTCGCGATCCCGCTCGAAGCAGGTGCGGTACTCGTCGGGCTCTTCCTCGCGGGCGCGCTGGCCTGCGCCGTAGCTGCGCGTGGCGCCGGGCACCATGAGGGCATCGAGCTGCTCTTCTCGCGCGGCCCGCGGACCGGACAGCGAAGGTTGTCCGGTCTCGGGCCTGCCGATCGCCGCGTGCGAGTTGCGATGGGCGACGGTGATGTCGTCGCTCGCGCCTTCGTAGCCCTCCATGGTGGCGGCCCACTGTCGGGCTCGCTTCGAGACCGGTTCTGCGCTCACGATTTCAAGTATCCCTCAACGCCATAGCATTGGCCTAGTTGTCTCGCGTAGGAGAATCGTCATGGATATTCGTATCGGCATCGTCCAGTCAATGAAGGAGATCGACGTGGAACTGCCCGTCGACGCCGATCGCGAGGCAATTATGAAGGACGTGGAGGCCGCCCTGGGCGGGGACAGCGTGCTGTGGCTGACCGATCGCCGGGGCCGTCGTGTCGGGGTACCGGCCAGTCGCATCGCCTACGTCGAACTCGGCACGCCGGCGAGCGATCGTGTCGTCGGATTCGGCGCCGCCTAAGACTTCGTGATCGACTATCACCTGCACCTATGGCCCCACTCGGAGTCATCGGTGTGGTTCACCATTGACCAGATCGCCCTCTACTGCGAGGAGGCCGCGCGCAACGGCGTGAGCGAACTCGCCCTCACCGAGCACTCGCATCGCTTTGTCGACGTGGCCTCGGTCGTCGGGCCCTTCTGGCTCAAGTACGGGCACGAGCCCACGAGCGTCACCATGGCCGAGTACTGGGATTTTCACGCGCGTAACTCACTCGAGGAGTACGTTGGCTTGGCCCAACTCGCGAAGGACGAGGGGCTACCGGTCAAGATCGGTCTGGAGGTCGACTTCTATCGCGACCAGATGGACGACGTGTCCGCGCTGCTCGCTCAATATCCCTTCGACGTACTGATCGGTTCGGTGCATTGGCTGGGCACGTGGCAATTGGACGACATCGACAGCGACGTCAACATGCACGAGTGGACGGTGCGCGACGTCGACCAGTGCTGGCGGGACTACGCGATGGCGTTGGATGAACTCTGCGCGACGAACGCCGTGGATGTCATCGCGCATCCCGACCTCATCAAGGTCGCGGGATACCTCGCGACGAACCCAGGTGACTCCTGGGACGCGATGGCGGAGTCGGCCGCGCGAGTCGACATCTCTATGGAGTGCTCGTCGGCGGGCTGGAAGAAGCCCGTCAAGGAGCAGTACCCCGCCGAGGGATTCTTGGACCGCCTCGTCGCCAACGGCGTGACGTTCACCACGGCTTCGGACGCGCACCGCCTCGAGCGGGTGGGCGAGCGAGCGAACGATCTCGCGGAACTGCTCGAAGCTCGCGGCGTGAACGAGTTGGCGTCTTACACCCAGCGCCAACGTCAGATGATCCCCCTTCGAGCCCAGTAGTGGCCACCCTCGCCGAACTCGCCGCCGCGCAAACGTCGCTCGACGAACCCACGATTGACCACCTGCTGCGCCTCATTGCGTCCTGGTCGCTCCTCGCGGACCTGTCGTTTTCCGACATGCTGTTGATGGCCAAGGTCACCGAAGACGGACATGACGACGAGCACCTCATCGTGCTCGGTCAGATGCGTCCGAACAACCGCACCACCTTGATCGTGGATGACCTCGTCGGGAGCGTTCACCGCGTGGACGAGTGGCTGCTCGCGCGCGACGCCTGGCGGCGAGGTACTCGAATTGTCGGAGAGTTGGCGGTCGCGCCGCTCAAGGAGCTCGTCCCGGTCTGGTGTGTTCCGGTGAGCTTTCGCGGCGAGGTCGTGGCGGTGATGGTGCGACTCCAAGGGCACCTGCGAGGCTCGGCCTCGCTCTATGAACAGCAGTACCTGTCAGTCTTTGAGCGTCTGTGCGACATGGTGTCCGACGCCACGTTTCCCTACCGCGAGGACGTGGTCGCGGGTCCCGGGCTGCCGCGCGTGGGCGACGGCGTCATCCTCATTGACGAGACCGGGCGCGTCGAGTTCGCCACGCCCAACGCCTTTAACGCGCTGCACCGCCTCGGGATCTACACCTCGGCCGAGGGACGAAGTTTTGCTGAGGTGGGTCTTCGCGCGCGGGCGATCGAGCGCTCACTGGAGTTCGGCATTCCCGCCATCGAGGAGATCGACCGCGACCACGACGTCGCGATTCTCTTTCATGGGATTCCGCTCATCGCCCAGGGCGACGTGACGGGCGTGTTGACCCTCGTGCGCGACGTCTCTGACATCCGTCAGCTCAATCGCATGGTCCTCAACAAGGAAGCCGCGGTGCGCGAGGTGCACCATCGGGTGAAGAACAACCTCCAGACGATCTCGTCGCTCTTGAGTTTGCAGGCGAGGCGCAGCGAGCAAGACGAGACGCGTATCGCCCTTCGCGAAGCGGAGCGACGTGTTCGCTCCATTGCCGTCGTGCACGAAGTGCTGTCGCGCGAACCCGGAGAAGAGGTCGTCTTTGATGAGATCGTTCGCTCGCTGGTCGAACTGGTGGAAGACACGAACCTCGCGTCGCATCCCGTCGAGATCGTGGTGAACGGCGAGCTTGGCGTGCTCTCCACCGACCTCGCCACGCCGCTGGCGGTCGCCCTGGCCGAGCTCCTCACCAACGCCGTTGAGCACGCCTTCAGCGATATTGACGATTCGCACGACGAGTTCGTCGGGGTCGTCACACTGAATCTGTTACAAGAGGACGCTCACGCGATCGCCGAAATTCGCGACAACGGGCGGGGGCTGGGCGAGGACTTTTCGTTGGAGGTCCCGACCAGTCTTGGTCTGTCGATTGTGCGCGACCTGATACGCGCCCAGTTGTACGGCGAGATTGAGATGAAGTCCCTCGCGCCCGAGGAGGGTGGGGGGACCTATGTCCGGGTGTCGGTCCCGCTCAGCGCGAGGCTCTAGTTGTTGAGGCTCGCGCGCCGACGCGCGGCCAGCCACTGCTTGCGCAGTTTGCGGCGCTCGTCTTCGGTCGTGCCACCCCACACGCCCGACTCCTGGTTGGTGGCAAGCGCAAACTCCAGGCAGGCCTTTTGGGCGTCGCAGTGGTCACAGACGCGCTTGGCCGATTCGATCTGGTCAGTCGCCATCCCCGTCGTACCCACTGGGAAGAACAGCTCGGGTTCGGTGTCGCGACAGGCGGCATTACTGCGCCAGTCCGCGTCGTCCCAGGCGTGGGTGCGGTTCCAAATTAACGACATGCAAAGTTCCTTCGTGGCTTGGGGGGACGTAGTGTGAATTCTTTGAAAATCCACGTACGTGCGGGTCGAATTTTACTGTCGAATAAGAAAAATATCAAGGGGATTTTCTTGATGGACCCCAGCAATGAACCATATAGCCCCTGGTCGGGTGGGATGCTGGCGACGTGACCGACGTCTTGGCGCACCGCGGAGCCCACTCCAACGTCCGAGACAACACCCTGGACTCCTTTCGCGAAGCCAGGGAACTGGGGGTTGCCGGGGTGGAGTTGGACGTTCGGCGGACCTCAGATGGGTCGCTGGTGGTTCATCACGACCCGGTCGTGGAGTTCCTGACGATCTGCGAGACCCCGGCTCACGACCTGCCCGGCTACGTGCCCTCGCTCGAGGAGTCTTT
>DATHNV010000121.1:0-6058 GCA_035485615.1 Acidimicrobiales bacterium | reverse complement strand
GGCCCCTCGTCGTAACCCACCCCGATCAGCGCGAGTCCCGCCGCAGGAGCCGGCTGGGGCAACTGGTAGCGATCCCCCGTGGACAGCCGCACCGTGATCTCCTCCTCGTCGAGTTCCCCTCGCCCAATGGCGACCATCGTGGAGACTAGGCAACGCACCATGTTGTGGCAGAAGGACTGTCCCCGAATCGTGAGGCGAAGGGCGGGCGAGTGATAGGGGCTCATCACCCACTCGTCGTCGAGGCGCTCCCAGTGAGCGGCGAGTACGCGTCGCAGGAGGGGCTCTCCGGGCGGACCGCCGGTCGGGCGCCGGCAGAACGCGCGAAAGTCGTGCGTGCCGATCACGTCGGCGCACGCTCGATTCATCGCCGCCAGATCAAGCGGCCCCGTGACCGACCAGGCCCAGACGTTCGTGGAGTCCAGTCCGGGCGCATTGCTCTCCAAGACGAGGTAGCGGTACTCACGCCAGGTGGCTGAGAATCGCGCGTGAAAGTCGGGACTGACCGGCTCGGCCCTGAGAATCTGAATCTGACCGCGCAGCTGCTTGTTGAGCGCGTTCACGAGTCGCTCGGCGCTGAAGGAACGCACCTTGAGCACCGCTGGCAGGTCGACGTGGACGACCTGAAAGAAGGCATGCACGCCCGAGTCGGTTCGTCCAGCTCCCACGATGCGTGGCTCCTCGCTCAGTCGCAGGGTTGAAGCCAACGTGGAACGCAACAGCCCCACCACAGTGTTGTGATGGGGCTGATAGGCAAAACCGCTAAATCCCCGCCCGTCGTAGGCGAGGTCGAAACGCCAGCGCTGGGTGGCGTCTAGAGGATCAGACGAACTCAATGCGCGCCATCGGCGCGTTGTCACCCTGACGCGGGCCGAGCTTCAAGATCCGCGTGTAACCGCCGGGGCGGTCCGCGTAGCGCGGGGCGATCTCGGTGAACAGTTTGTGGGTCATGTCCTTGTCACGAATAAAGGCGACCACGCGACGATTCGCGTGAACCGAGTCCTCGGGCGAGTTCTTCGCGGCGGTGACGACCTTTTCGACAATGGGACGCAGGGCCTTAGCCTTGGCCTCGGTCGTGACGATGGACTCAGCCGCGATCATCGAGGCGACGAGGTTGCCCATCATCGCCTTTTGGTGGGCCGAGTTGCCGCCGAAGCGCTTGCCCTTTGTGGGGGTGCCGCGCATGACTAGTCCTCCGCTCGCAGCGACAGGCCACGCTCGTCGAGGCGGTCCGTCACGTCCTTGAGCGACGTGGCGCCGAAGTTGGTGATCGAGGTCAGGTCGCGCTCGGTGGCGTTGACCAACTGGGCGATCGTGTTGATGCCGGCGCGCTTGAGGCAGTTGCGCGAGCGCTCGGTGAGACCCAGCTCCTCGATGCGAATGTCGAGCTCGCTGGCGGCGGCCTGGGCCGAGCCCACGTCGCCGAGTTCGAGCGCGGGGGCCTCTTCGTCGAAGCTCGCGATCAGCTCGACGAGCGAACCCAGCGTCTTACCGGCGGAGGCCAGAGCCTCGCGGGGCGAGATCGAGCCGTCGGTCTCGATGTCGATCACCAAACGGTCGAAGTCCTTGCTCTGCTCGACGCGCACGGGCTCGATCTCAAAGCTCACGCGGCGAACCGGCGAGAAGATCGCGTCCAGGGGAATGACCCCGATGGTCGAGGAACCCTTGTTGCCCTCGGCCCCGACGTAGCCCTTGCCGCGCTCCACGGTCAGTTCGAACGTGAGCACGCTGCGTGCGTTGGTCAGGTAGGCGAGGTGAAGGTCGCCGTTGAGGATCTCCACGTCGGCCGTCGTCGACAGGTCCGAGGCCAGGGCCGGGCCCTCGCCTCGCTTGTCGAGACGCAGCGTGACGGGCTCGTCGGAGTGCACGCGCAGCAACAGGTCCTTCAGGTTCAAGGTGACGTCCTGGACGTCTTCCTTCACGCCTTCAATGACGCCGAACTCGTGCAGCACCGCGTCGAACTTGACGCGCGTCGCCGCGGCACCGGGAATCGACGAGAGCAAGGTACGACGCAGCGAGTTGCCCAGCGTGTGGCCGAATCCGGGGTCAAGCGGGCCGATGCCAAAGGACTGGCGGTTGTTGACCTCGTCGCCGAGGGCTTCGATAGTGGGTCGTTGGATAATCAACATAAGGGACTCCTAGGGGTATGTACGAGAAAGAATTACTTGGAGTACAGCTCGACAATGAGCTGTTCTTGGATCGACTCGTCGATCTGTTCGCGCTGGGGAACCACGCGGACCGTCACGCTAAAGCCGTTGTCGCCCTTTTCCAACCAGCCGGGGACACTGCGATCCAGCACGTCGAGATTGCGCTTCACGTTGAAGTTCTCGCGCGTGGCGTTCTTCAAGCTGACCACGTCACCGGGACGGGCGCGGTACGACGGGATGTCGACGCGCTTGCCGTTCACGCTGACGTGACCGTGGCGAACGAGCTGGCGAGCCTGGGCGCGTGACGCACCCCAGCCGGCGCGGTAGGCCACGTTGTCCAGACGAGTCTCGAGGAACTGCAGGAGGTTCACACCGGTCATGCCGGGCCGACGGTTGGCCTCTTCGTAGAGATTGCGGAACTGCTTTTCCAGCACGCCGTAGATGCGGCGGGCCTTTTGCTTCTCGCGCAGCTGGGTCAAGTACTCCGAACCCTGACGCTGGCGGTCGCGACCGTGCATGCCCGGGGGAAACGCGCGAACGCGGCGGTCCGAGTTCTCGGCCACCGGGCACTTGAGCGAGAAGCAACGCTCACCCTTGAGGTAGAGCTTGGTGCGCTCACGTCGACAGAGTCGACAGACGGGTCCTGTGTAACGAGCCATAACGTTCCTTAGCCTCGACGCCGCTTCTTGGGGCGACATCCGTTGTGCGGCAGCGGGGTCACGTCCTTGATCGCCACCACTTCAATACCGGCCGCGGCGATGGAACGAATCGCCGTCTCACGACCCGATCCGGGACCGCGCACCAGCACGTCGACCTTCTTGACCCCGTGCTCCATGGCCGCGCGCGCGCACTTCTCGGCGGCGAGCTGGGCGGCGTAGGGGGTGGACTTGCGCGAGCCCTTGAAGCCGACCTGACCCGAGGAGGCCCAGGACAACACGTTGCCCTCGGGGTCGGTGATCGACACGATCGTGTTGTTAAAGGAGCTCTTGATGTGCGCGACGCCAAAGGCGACGTTCTTGCGCTCCTTCTTGCGAACCTTGCGAGCCGTCGTGGGCTTGGCCATTACTTCGTTACCTTCTTCTTACCGGCGACAGTGCGCTTGGGTCCCTTGCGGGTGCGAGCGTTGGTGCGAGTGCGCTGGCCGCGAACGGGCAGGCCCTTGCGGTGGCGAATTCCCTGGAGCGAGTTGATCTCCATCTTGCGCTTGATGTCTTGGGCGACATCGCGGCGCAGGTCACCCTCGACGGTGACGTTCTGGTCGATATACGTACGAAGAGCGTTGACTTCGGACTCGGTGAGATCCTTCACGCGGGTCGATTCATTGACCCCGGTCGCCGCGGTGATCTGTTGAGCGATGGTGGGACCAACGCCAAAGATGTACGTGAGCGCAATGACGACGCGCTTGTCGCGCGGAATGTCAACACCAGCAATACGAGCCATCGTGTCTTCTCCTAACCCTGACGCTGCTTGTGGCGCGGGTTTGCTTCACAGATCACGCGAACAACCCCGGCCCGTCGAATGACCTTGCACTTCTCACAGATGGGTTTGACGCTTGCGCGAACTTTCATTTGGATACTTTCTCGAACGAAAAGAACGTGAGTTATCGGTAGCGATAAGTGATGCGGCCGCGGGTCATGTCGTAGGGCGTGATCTCTACTTGGACCTTGTCGCCGGGAAGAATACGGATGCGGTGCATGCGCATTTTTCCCGAACTGTGGGCGAGGACGGTGTACCCGTTCTCCAGCTCCACGCGAAACATGGCGTTCGGCAGCGGCTCGACGACGGTCCCCTCAACGGTGAACGCGTCTTCCTTAGGCTTACTCAGGTTCTTTCTCCTTATTTCTTCACTACAGGGCGTGCGGGAGCAGGGCTCCTACACGGTTAGACCTTGGAGGTCCCGCCCCGAGGTCGGCTTTCTATTCTACCGGATTTTTAGAAAAACGCAAAAAACCGGTGCTTTGTGCGAACTCGCGCACGCAACCTGCGCAAAGCCGCCCATCCAGTCTACGGGCGCGGCCCGAATCGCGTATCGCGTCAAGCACCCGGATTGCGTGGCGGGCGCGTCACGATCCGAAAACGCGATGAAAGCCTTAATCCTCGTCAAGGAGGAGATCGCGGAGGCGAGCGATGCTCTCGGGCGACACCCCGGCGCTCTCGGCCCACGAAACGGCTCCCCCGTAGCGCTCGTCCATCGCCGATAGGAAGTTCGCCATGGTGTCGGCGCGCGCGCTGAGCAGGATCGGGTCGTCGCCCTCGATCTCTCTGCGCTCTTTGGGGTCGCTGCGCAGTTTCGCCACAATGTGGACCATGCGATCGTCCGAAACGGCGTAGTCCTCGATGACCCGGGCGCGCAGCACGCCCAGGCAGCTCAGAACGAGGGCCGCCACGACGCCGGTGCGGTCTTTGCCCAGGAAGCAGTTAAAGACCAGTGGATAGTTCTCTTCCTTGGCCATCTCTTCGAAGACGCTGACGAACGCCGGGGCGCCGACGTCGAGGTACTGCAGATAGCGCCTCGTCAGATAGCTCTCATCGATGACCCCGCGCGACTCGTTGGTGGCGTAGTTCGACAGCACCGGCGCACTGACGAAGCGGTGCGGTTCTCCCTCAATCAATCCTCGACCGGTGCGCTCGATCTCGGCGGGGCTGCGCAGATCCACGATCGCTGCGATGCCTAAGGCGCGAAAAACCTCGAGATCCTCGCTCGTCAGGTCGTGCATCGCATCGCTGCGATAGATCCGCCCCCAGCGGGTGTGACGACCATCGTCGGTCTCGTAGCCGCCGAGGTCGCGAAAGTTGTGCACGCCCTCGAAGGGCACGACGCGTTGGGTCACCGGGCCAGCGTACCGACGCGCACGCCTAGCGCGGCAATAGGTACTTCCAGATGTCACTCGACAATGTCGTCACCGTATCCATCCCGTACTCTTCGCTCGGATCGCTCTGGGTCATGATGGTCACGAGATAGAAGCGCTCTTGGTACTGCACGAAACCGGTCGTGTTGACTTGCCAGCCGGTGGGAATCTCGTCGTACCAGCCGTCCTTCATGGCGACAAGGGCGTGCAACGGTGAGCCCCAGCCCAGGCCAAACTGCTGTCCGCCGATGACGTGCTCCATGAGGTCGGATTCGTATTCGCGCGACGCCGCGTCGAGAATCGAGTTCGGCAGCGCGATCACCTTGAGGAGTTGGAGCTGATCGAGCGGCGTCGTGGCGATGTCACCCCACGACCAACTCGGAATGGTCGATTTGAATCCGATGAGCTGGTTGAACGCGTCGATCGCGTCACGCCCGCCGATGAGCGCCCACAACTTGGTGGCGGCCGCGTCGTCGGACGCTTCGATCATGCTCGAGGCGAGTTGCTGGTCCTTGGCACTGAGGGGCTTGCCACTTTGCTGTGACTCATAGAGCAGGTCCGCGAGGATGTCGATCTTGACGATCGAGGCGGTGCGGTCGTGGTAGCCGTTGTGGTACGTGAATGTCGCTCCGGTCACCGCGTTATAGACCGCCGCAGTGATGTTGCCCTGACGCGTCTTGAGATACAGCGCGGTGGATCGACTCGTGAAGGGATTGTCGGGGTTGTGCGCGGGCGCGCTCGGAACCGTCGTGGTGGTCGTAGTGGTGGTCGTGGTCGTAGACGTGGGAACCGTGATCGGCACGGTGCTCGTCGGTGGTCCATTGTCCGATCCGGCGTTCGTGGCGAACAGGACGAAGCCCGCGAGAAGCGTCACTGGAATCACACTGCGAAAACGACGTGCCACCTCTCCCCCCGCCTTGATGGTACGAGTAAAACTCAACCTCGGACCTGATAGGTCCCTACGACTACGGCAGCGTGGTGGTCGTGGTGGTGGTCGTGGTCGTAGTGGGCGTCGGAGCTTCGATCACGAGCAACGCCGTTGAGACAGGCCGTTCGCTCGCGCGC
>DATHNV010000120.1:0-4158 GCA_035485615.1 Acidimicrobiales bacterium | reverse complement strand
CCTCATCGTCGCCACGAAACTGTCACTGCCCACCAACGCGTACGAGGTCTTCTCGGTTGGGTTCAATGGGGCACTCTCGGCGAACCCGAAGGTCACGGCCTCGGCGAACCCGTTGCCCTTCTCCTTCGTCTTTGACGCGGCCGGCAATGTGGTCGCGACCGAAGCGGGAGCGAGCGCGGTGACGACATACCGAGTGAACAACGACGGCTCGCTCACAGAGCTGGGCACCGCACCCGACGGGCAGACGGCTCTGTGCTGGATCTCAGGCGCTGACGGCTACTTCTTTGGCTCTAACGCCGGGAGTGGCAACGTCAGTACGTTCACCGAGAACTCGTCGGGGGCACCGGTGCTCGTGAGCGCGACGCCCACGCCCGCGCACGCCGGTACCACCGACTCGGTCGTCTCACCGGACGGACACTTCCTCTACGTCGAAAGTGGCGGCGCGGGAACGATTGACGCCTTCGCTATCGGATCGGGCGGCACCCTGACTCCGATCGAAACGCTGTTTAACATCCCGCTGGCCTCCGAGGGCCTCGCGATTAGCTAGAAGAGTCGATGCCCGGAACTCGAGTGATCGAGTTCCGGGCATCGTCGCGTCCGGCTCCTCGTCATGCGCGAGGTCGGGGTGGGCGAACCATCACCCGTTCATCGGGCCTTTGGAAACCGAACTTGGCGTACAGCCCGTGGGCGTCGCTCGTGACCAGCATCCAGCGAAAGTCGCGTCCCGGCCCGTCGTCGATCATGCACGCAAGGACCTGACGCGACACACCACGACCGCGGTGGGCAGGCTCGACGTACATGTCGGCGAGGTAGGCGTCGCTGACTCCATCCGAGATCGCTCGCGCGAAGCCCACCATCTCGCCGGTCTCGCTCGCATACGCGCCGACGAGCCGCCAGGCACCCTCAATCTGATGTTCGACATCCGCTCGGGTGCGCCACCGATTCCAATAGGCCTCGTTCGACATGAACTGCCACACGGCCTCAACGTCGATGCGACTCGGGTCCGCACTGACCTCGTAGCGAACGTTGGACTCGCGACTCTCGTTCATGTCTCTACACGCCGAGCGGTCCTTTGGCGGCCCGTTCGAACACGCGAAACGGCAGGATCCGCTTACCCAGGATGCCGATGCGTTCATCGAACCTACCCACCGACACCCGGCGCGGCGGATGTGCACTGGCCAGAACCCGCTCGGCGACTTTGGCGACAGCACCAGGATTGGCGCCCGTCACCTCGTCGCGCTCCATCACTTCGATCGCCTTCGTTCGGGCGATCCGATAGGGATCGTCTTCACCGACTTCGACCTTTCGCCGGCTCTCGGTGAAGTCGGTCTTGAAGTTGCCCGGCTCGATCAACGTGACGTGGATCCCAAACGGCGCTACCTCGTAGGCGAGGGACTCGCCGTATCCCTCCAGGGCGAACTTGCTCGCGCTGTAGAAGGACTGAAAGGGAATCCCGAACACGCCACCGAGCGAACTCATAAACACGAGACGCCCGTGTCCGTGTCGGCGAAAGGTGGGCAGAACGGCGTTGGCCGCGCGAACGGCACCCCAAAAGTTGGTCTCGAACTGTGCCTTGGCGTCGGGGAGAGGCGTCTGCTCCGCGGCTCCCGCGAGACCCCATCCCGCACAGGCGAGGAGTGCGTCGATACGGCCGTGGTCCTCAAGAACTGTCGCGACGCCGGCACTCACCGACGCGTCGTCATCGACGTTCATCGCCATTCCTCGCCACCCGTTGCCCGAGGTTCCTCGGCGGCTCGCTCCCACCACGGTCCAGCCACTTCGCGCAAGGCGGTCAGCGCAGGCCCATCCGATTCCGGCCGACGCCCCGGTCACCACCACCACTTTGTCGCTCATGGCACTCCTTCAATCGCTCCGCATCATGCCACGGTCCCGCACAGTGGCCTAGCTGGGGACGTCCGCGCGCAGTTTGGCGGGCACGATCACAATCGCCACCGAAAAGTCCTGGGCGAAGTTCTCCGGCGACCCGAAGAGAGCGCTCATCCGCTCGAGATACTTGGTGAGATACCCCGGTACATCGGTGACCGCGGGGTGATCCAGCGCCACCTGGGCGATGCCTTCGAGACGAATCACGTCGCGCCCGATGTCGGTGACGTCCAGCACCAGCGTGACGCGAGGGTTGGCCGCGATGTTGCGCAACTTGACCGCGCCTGGTCGGCTGAAGAGTAGAACGGTCTCGTCGTCACGAACGTAGAACCACACCGGGACCGTTTCGGGCTGCCCGTTTGGTCGAACAGTGGTGAGCCACGCCATTAGATTGTTCTGCAGGCGTCGCTCGACGTAGTCGCGTTGGCTCGGGGACAGGTGTGACGTGAGATCCATGGTTCCTCAGTTGCGTGGGATAGACCACATTGTCACGACGGTGTCTCGGAGCGCACACCGTAGGGAACGAAGCGACGCCGATCGGTGTCGACCTCCAGGGGCTTGCCCACCGCCGGAAAGGCTCGTTGGGGGCAGTCCTCGCGCTCGCAGACCCGGCACCCGGGTCCGATGGGAACGAGGACTTCGGGGTTCGTGAGATCCAGGCCGTCCGAGTAGACGAGGCGGTGCGCATGCTCGAGGTCGCACCCGAGGGCAACGGCGAAGGTCTTGGCCGGAGTTCGAAATCCCCCGATGTGATGCGACACGGTGCGCGCGATCCACAGGTACGCGCGCCCGTCGGGCATCTGGGCGAGCTGGCGACGAATCTGATTGGGGTAGGAAAACGCCTCGTAGACGTTCCAGAGCGGACACGATCCGCCCACCCGCGAAAAGTGAAAATCGGTGGCCGACTGTCGCTTGGACACGTTGCCCGCACGGTCCACGCGCACGAAAATAAATGGCACGCCGCGCGCGTCGGTGCGCTGGAGCGTGCTCAAGCGGTGCGCGACGGTCTCGTAGCCGACTTGGAAGCGGCGCTGGAGCAGCTCTACGTCGTAGCGGAACTCTTCGGCGGAGTTCAAGAACTTGCGATACGGCAAGATAAGCGCCCCGGCGAAGTAGTTGGCCATGCCGATTCGGGCCAGCGACCTGGTTTCGCCGCGCTCCAGTTCCGCGTTGGCCACAACCTCATCGATCTCCTCGGACGCCTCGAGGAACGCGAGATGCGTGGCGAGTTGGAACGCGCGCTGGCCGGGGCTGAGTAGCGCTGAGAGTGCGAGAGTGCGCGAGGTGGCGTCATAGTCTCGCTGCACGTCGACGCGGGCGTCACTGGCGAGTTCGATGACCGCGGTCCCGTGAAGACGACCCAGGCGCTCAATAAGCACTGGTCCGGCATCGGCGCCGTAGGCGTCGATCTCGCTGGCGGTCGCTTCGGCGAGTTCGTCGACCTTGGCGAAGTAGTTGCGATGGGTATAAAAGAAGTCACGCACTTCCTCGTAGGGCATGAGCGGCGGCGTGATCCACGCGCCCGATACCCCCGCGTCAATCTGTCCCGTGATCGTCTCGTTGGCCTCGCGGGCGTGGCGAAAGCGCCCATGGATGTCCACGAGATACCTCGCCACCGCGGGCATCGCTTCGGCGAGTTCTCGCATCTCGGCATTCGAGATCGGTTCGGACCGCGACGCGTCGATGATCACGTCACGCAACTGGGCGACGAGTCGATCGCTCTCGTCGGTCGAGAACTCGAGGGCATCGACCTCGAAGACCGCGGCGATCTTGGCCAGCACCGGAGAGGTAATGGGTCGCTGATTCGACTCGAGCTGGTTGACGTAACTCGGAGAGATTCCCAGTGCCTTGGCGAGGGCGGCCTGGGTGAGGCCGCGCTCTTCGCGAAATCGACGAAGTCGAACCCCCACTTTGGCCTTCTCGGTCACCACATCCTCCCTTCACAATATTTACACTTACGCTTCGAGATTGACGAAAACTTTACACTGGCAAGGGTTTCAATGTTGGACTACATTGTGCATTCTGTGAAGGCGAGTTCGCGATGAAGACCTACGACGTTCAAACTGAGCGCTCAGGCGCTCCCCTGGCGAAAGAGGAGCAACTCGCATGGCGCATCGCCGAAGTAGCGAGTGATCCGATCGGCGTCGACGCCGACGTCGAAGAGATGGTGGGAAATCGGATCATCGACAACGCCGCGGTGGCACTGGCGTCCCTGAGGCGCCGTCCGGTCGCCAGCGCACGCGCCCAGGCCATGGCTCGACCGCCTGGTCCTGG
>DATHNV010000119.1:0-7904 GCA_035485615.1 Acidimicrobiales bacterium | reverse complement strand
GCGAGACGAATCAACCCGCCGCCACCCGCGATCAGGCCGCGGGCCGCTTCGGGAATGCCAAACTTCGCGTGGTCGGCCGCGACGACCATGTCGCAACTGATCATGATCTCAAAGCCACCGGCGAGTGCGGAGCCGTTTGCCGCACAGATCAGGGGCTTGGTGAACTCGCGCTGGGTGATGCCGCCAAAGCCGTGGGGGGTGACGGGAAACTCACCGGCCGCGAAGGCCTTGAGATCCATGCCGGCGCTGAAGGCTTTGTCGCCCGCCGCCGTGAGTACGACCACCCAGACGTCGTCGTCGGTTTCGGCATCGTTGAGCGCGATGTCCAGGGCCGTCGCGGTCGCGAGGTTGATGGCGTTGCGCGCATCGGGCCGGTTGATCGTGAGCAGTTCGACGTGTCCGCGTCGTTCGCGCAGCAGTTCATCGGCCATGGAACCTCCTCAACGTTGTCGCTCATTGATCCGGCGTCGCTCGAAACGATACCGGAGGGGCATCAGGGGGAGTCGTGCGAAACTGGCCGCGTGAGTGAGCGCGCACGACTCTATGTGACTCTCGAGGGCTACGCCGTCGAGGGCGGCTTCGACGGTCCGGGAGAACCGGCCACCTGCTACTCACCGACGATCGCGCTCAAGCATCAGGTCGGTCCCGGTAGCGCCGATGACCTCTGGCGCGAGTACGAGACGGTCCTCGATTTCGTACCCGAGATGGGCTTTGACGGCGTGCGACTCACGATTGAGTGGGCGCGCGTCGAACCGCGCGCAGGTGAGGTCGACGTTGCGGCGCTCGCGCGGTACCGAGAGGTCGTTGGCCACGCCCGCTCGATCGGTCTGGGCGTCACGATCGCATTGATCGACGCGGTGTGGCCCGCCTGGCTCGGGCAGGAAGCATGGCTGTTGCCCTGGGTCGTGCCGCACGTGAGCGCGCACGCGCGCCGCGTGGTGGAGTACCTCGGCGACGAGAGCCCGGGCGTCTTGGTCTTTACGCAACCTCAGGAGTTGGTCACCATGGGTTTCCTCAAGGCGAGCGCGCCGCCGTGGCGGCGCAGTGCTCTCTCCAGTGCGGGCTTCGCGCACGCGCAGATCGAGCACATCACGGACCTTCTTCGAGCCGATGACATCGTCGGGCCCCGCATCGTGGCCTCGAGCGCGGTCGCCACCCTGGACCTCGCAGCCGAGGACCTCGCCACGGCGCGTGACACCATGGACGTCGCCGAGATCTACGTGCGTTCACTGTTGCGGGGTTCCGGGCCTACCGCTGTGAGTGCGGGTCTCCTGGTACAGCACGCGGGAGAGTGGCGCCTCAACGTGCCAGAGGAACTACTGCGGGTCCTGCGATAGCTCGCCGGGGTGATCGCGCAGCCACTGGGCGTGATCCTTGGCATCGCGTCGTTTCCGTCGCAGGTGCAGAGCGACCAAAATAAGGATGACCAGCACCAGCAGCCCGGTGGCGCCCCAGCCCGAGTATTTCTCGATCGAGTCGAGGGCGTGCCCGGCGTAGAAGCCGAGCAGGGCGTAGAGCACACCCCAGAGGAGCGCGCCTGCGGCGTTGGCGGCGAGGAAACGTCGGTAGTGCAAACGGCTCATGCCCGCGAGTCCGGGAATGATGGCGCGCAGGAACGCGGTGAAGCGCCCGACGAACACGTAGGTCACGCCCCGGCGAGCGAGGGCATCGAGGGTGCGATCGATGGTCTCGCGCCGCGAGCGCAGAATGGGGAGTCGGATGAGCCGCTGGCCGTAGCGTTCGCCCACGAAGTAGCCCACCGAGTCGCCCGCGATCGCCGAGATCACCACGATGACGCAGAGCACCACGATGTTCACGTGTCCGCGAGCGGCGACGACGCCGGCCACGATGACGGCCGTCTCGCCGGGCAACACGAAGCCAATGAAGAGCGCCGCTTCGCCGAACACCAACAGCGCCACGAGTCCATACACCAGGCCCGACGGGAGATCCTGGACCTTGGCGAGAAGGAAGGAGATGATCGAGGCGTTCATCACATTCATTGTGGTGGATAAAGGATTGCTAAGACTTCGACCCCGCCAAATACCTGCTTTATCTCCTGTGGCACGATGGACACGTGTCGTCCAGTAATTCCGACTCGGGATCCCGCGGGCCCGAGCGTCGGCTCCCCTTCAATGCCCCGGTACGCGCCTGGGCCCTGAGCGAGTGGGCGTTGGTGCCCCTGCGCCTCTTTTTGGGCGCGACGTTCACCTACGCCGGCCTCCAGAAACTGGCCAATCCCAACTTCTTTAAGAAGGCCAGTCCCATCTCGATCCAGGCCCAACTGCTGGGCGCCACGCACACGAGCCCGATCTCGGGTGTTCTCGTTCATCTGCTCGGTATCGCCAAGCCCATAGGGATCGCGATCGCGCTCGGAGAGATCGCGGTCGGACTGGGCACGCTCTTTGGGCTGTGGACGCGTATCGCCGCCATTGCCGGGCTGTGCATCTCGTTCATGCTCTTTCTCACGGTGAGCTTTCACGCCTCGCCGTACTTCACCGGATCGGACATTGTCTTCTTCTTCGCGTGGATGCCCTTCATCGTCTCCGGCGGTGGCACGCGGCTCAGCGTCGACGCCGTCATCGCCAAACGAGTCGCCGCCAAGGCTCATCAACCTGCACCCGAGTTGGTTGCGATCCCTTTCTCCACGGTGCAGGCGATCTGTGGCAACTACAACGAGGGGCGATGCAGCGCACGCGGGGGACTGCCCTGTGATCAAGCCGTGTGTCCGGTGCTGCTCGGGGGTCGTGGAACGCTCGTGAACCGCGAGGGCCTCGACCTGATCGATCGTCGCTCGGTGGTGGTGGGTGCGGGCGTCGCCGCGGGTGCGGCGGCCGGTGTCTTGATACTGGGCGGTGCCGCGGCCGATATCGGCAAACTGATCAACGACGCCCCCAAACCCACCAAGAGCAATGAACTGACGCTGTCCACCGCGCCACCCACCACGACCACGGTGCCCCAGGGCTCTGGAACGGGGGATGGGACGACCACGACCACGACGCCTGCCCCGGCGGGCAAACTGCTCGGCGCGGCCTCCCAGGTGCCCGAGAACTCGGCGGCGAGCTTCACGATCCCCTCCAACGGTGATCCGGGCATCGTGATTCACGACGACGCCGGCGACTTTGTCGCCTACAACGCGGTCTGTCCGCACATGGGTTGCACGGTTGGGTACTCGAGCAGCCAGAAGATCATGGTCTGTCCGTGCCACGGGTCCGAGTTCGAGGTGAGCAATGGCGAGGTCATTGTGGGACCCGCTCCCCACGGCCTCAAGAAGTTGAAAGTCATCGAAGGGACCAACGGTAACCTCTACCTGCAATGACTGACGAACCTCGCAGGGTCCTCTTCGTCGAGGACGACCACGACCTCGCGAGTGCCGTGGCGGGCCTGCTGGTTGACGAGGGGTACGTCGTGGACCAGGCCTTCGACGGCGACACCGGCCTCGAAGCGGCCCTGCGCGGCGACTACGACGTCATCGTGCTCGACATCATGATGCCCAAGCGCAGCGGTTTTCGCGTCTGTCAGGAGCTGCGCGCGGCCGGCATCCAGACGCCGCTGCTGATGCTGACGGCCAAGGAGGGCGAGTGGGACGAGGTCGAGGGCCTGGACGTGGGGGCCGACGACTTCTTGCGCAAGCCCTTCGAAAAGTCCGTCTTGATGGCGCGACTGCACGCGCTTTTGCGCCGCCAGGAGCGCGGTCGCCCTCAGCCGCTCAGCGTCGGCGCGGTCACCCTCGATCCGGTGACCCGACACGTCAGTGCGTACGCGCGCACGGTCACACTCACTCCCCGGGAGTTTTCGCTGCTCGAGTATCTGATGAGCCACGCCAACACCACGCTCTCCAAGACCGAGATCCTCTCGGTCGTGTGGGGGAGTGACTTTGACGGCGACCAGAACATCGTCGAGGTCTACGTCGGGTATCTGCGCAAGAAGATCGACCTGGCCGACGAGCCTTCGGTGATACGCACCGTGCGCGGATTCGGGTACAGCGCCCGCGACACCTAATGAAGCGACGTCGCGAGCTCTCGATTCGCGCACGTCTGACACTCATCTTCGTCGTGGCGATCGCGGTCATCTTGACCTTCACCGGCCTCGCTCTCGTGAACCTGGTGCACCGCTCGTTGCTTAGCGAAGCCGCCAATCAGATCGACGCGGTGATGGAACAGACCCAGATGGGCTTTGCCAACGCGCCCAAGGCCGTCACCCACGAAGAGACCCTCGCGATGCAGGGTGACGTCGTGGTTCAGGTCACCAACGCCGACGGCACGAAGGTGTGGGCGGCCAGTTCGGCCATCGCCAACGCGCCCGTGCTCGCCAAGGCCGTGGAGGACTTCTCCTCGACCACCGGACTTGGGGTGAAGTATCGGCGCGGCACGACGACGAAGTCCACGATCTCAGAGCTCAGTTCGGGCGAGGTCTCGACGATCACCACCAAACGCGGCCCGGGTCTCATCTTCGGCTTCGTCTACGGCGGACCGATCCAGCACAGCGTGCGCGTGCTCCTCGCCAGTCTCTTAGTCTCCTTTCCCCTGTTGTTGTTGATGTCGGGCGGACTCATCTGGCTGGGCATCGGCCTGGCGCTTGCGCCCGTGGAGGACATCCGGCGTCGAGTCGACGCCATCGCCGCCGAGGACCTGACCCAGCGCGTGCCGGTGACGGGCGGGGACGACGAGATTGCGCGCATGGCCCGCACGGTGAACGAGATGCTTGATCGTCTGGAGTCGGCTTCGCGCTTTCAACAAGAGTTTGTCTCCAACGCGAGCCACGAGTTGCGAAGTCCCCTCACGACTCTTCTCGCGACCACCGAGCGAGCGACGGGTGACCCCGAGCACACCAACTGGGCCGAAGTCGCCGAGGTCGTGGTGCGTGAGGGGCGCCGGCTCGATGGCATCATCGGTGACCTCTTCTGGTTAGCGCGCCACGACGAGAATCACTTGGACGTCGAGATTTCCGAGGTCGACTTCGATGACCTCCTCTACGAAGAGGCGTCGCGCGTGCGCTCGATGAGCGAGTTGAGCGTGGACACCTCGGCGGTCGCCCCCACGCGCGTGCTGGGCGATCTCACGATGCTGCGACGCATGATCCGCAACGTGGTGGACAACGCCATGCGCTACGCGCGCACCGAGTTGCGATTCAACTCGCACTACGAGGGCGACGAGGTCGTCATCTGGGTGAGCGACGACGGTGAGGGCATTGACGTGGCCGACAGTGCTCGCTTCTTCGAGCGCTTCACGCGGGCGGACTCAGCGCGTTCGCGCCGCTCGGGCGGAACGGGACTAGGACTGGCCATCGTGTCGGAGATCTCATTGCGCCACGGCGGATCGGCGCGCTTCGTGGAGGTGGAGAGCGGATCGCGCATCGAACTGCGCGTGCACCGCGCCGGCCCTCGGTACTACGCGAGCCGGACCTAGAGTCGAGTTCATGGACGCCACGGAAACCGCCACGCTGCTCGCCGATCCGATTCAGGTGGTCGGCATGAAGTTCTACTTCGACCCCTTGACCAAGGAACGCGGTCGAGTTCACGGCATCAACGTCGTGGAGTTCTATGGGCTCGGTCGCGCGGGCGTGCTGGGCGACGTCGACACCCAGACCGTGGTGGACGCCTTTACCTTCTTCGACCCCTCGCTCATCGACTACTTCTGGACGCAAGCCAAGACCAAGGCCGATCCGGTCGCCGTGGCCGCGTCGCACGTCGAGGCCGCGTACGCCTTCGCCGATAGCGCCTTCGCCGAGCTGGACACCGAAATGCTCACACGTTTTAGCGACGCGGCTCGCCGGGTGAGTGAGGCTCTGCCGTTCGGCCTGTGCGCCCTGGTGGACGGCTATCGCCAGTACCCGTGGCCGAGTGACCCCGTGCACGGCGCGTACCTCGGAGCGATCATGTTGCGCGAGTTGCGCGGCGGGCTGCACATCGTGGCGGTGCACGACGCCCAACTCGACGTCGTGGCGGCGTGCTACTTACAGGGTCCCGACGTCTTCGCACTCCACGGATACAAGGAGACCGACACACCCGAAGTGAGTGACGAGTTGCGCGCTCAAAAGGCCAGAGCCGAGGAATTGACGAACACTGCGATGGCGTCGGCGCTCGACGTGCTTAGTGAGGACCAGCGCCTTGCTCTAGTCGAAGGGGCGAACGCGATGTTCGGCGCGCTGAGCGATCCATCGGATTCGCTCTCGAGGTAGCTCATGGCTCGGTTCGTGCCCCAGACGCGGCGCGACCGAATTATGGTCGCGCTGCTCATTGGCGCATTCGCCGAACTTCTGTGGTGCATCTACCTAGGTGTGGTCTTACCGCCCCACTACGTGGCCGAACACTGGGCGCTCGCCTGGATTGGTCTCGACGTGGCAGAGATTTCCATGCTCTTCGCAGCGGCGTGGGCTGCGTGGCGCCAGCGCGCCCTGATCATTCTCTTCACCATCGCCGGAGCGACGCTGTTTCTTCTTGACGCGTGGTTCGATGTCACGACCGCTCACCACGGCGACATCGATCAGAGCATTGTCTTAGCTGTGTGCTTGGAGATGCCGTCTGCGCTCGCTCTCCTCTGGGTGGCGTATCGCGCCATGGTCCGCTTCCTCGAGTCGCATGCAGGCCTCGATCTACGATCGACCCGCTTGCACCGGTTGCCCTTAACTCGCTCCGCAACGCCGCAGAGTGAGAGCCAAGCAGGGGCGCGACCCGACGGCGAGCGCTAGTAGGTCGCGCCTTCGAGGTCGAGCAGGAAGCTCTTGACTCGCTCGCCACCACCGCCGTAGCCGCCGATGCCCGTGCTCGCGACCACGCGGTGACACGGTACGAGGATGGGATACGGATTGACGTGATTGGCGTTGCCCACCGCGCGTGACGCGCGCGGGCGATTCACGCTGAGGGCCACCTCGCCGTAGGTGCGCACCTCGCCGTAGGGGATGGCCACGAGTGCCGTCCACACGTCGCGCTGAAACTCGGTGGAGGGAACGCGAGCGAGGGGAACGCTGAAGGTCTTTCGCGTGCCCGCGAAGTACTCCTCGAGTTGGCGAGCGGCGGTGGCGACAACGCGCGGCGCGGTGCCCGTCGAGTCGCGGCGATGTTCGTGGGGTTGATAGACGGCGGTGATCTCTTTGGTGTTTCCCTCGACACCCCAGGGGCCGAGGGGAGAGTCCACGTTGAGCACGAACGATTCCACGCATCTGTTCTACTGCGGCGGTGTATCGTCGCGGCGATGGAATCCCGGATGGTGCAAAACGGTGACGTGAATCTGTACCTCGAGGTCGACGGCGACGGTCCCACGGTTCTGTTGTTGCACGGCTGGCCCGACACCGGAGTCCTCTGGGACGAGGTCGCGCCCGAATTGGTGCGCTCCGGATTTCGCGTGGCGATACCGGACCTGCGGGGCTGTGGTCGCAGCGACAAGCCCGAGGACCTCGAGTCCTACCGCGTGCACCGCCTGGTCAGCGACGTGGTGGCGATCATCGAGGCGCTGGACGTTGAGCGAGTGCATCTGGTCGGTCACGACTGGGGCGCCAACCTGGCCTGGGTGACGGCCTCCTACCGGGGCGATCTCGTGGACCGACTGGTGCCCATCTCCGTAGGACATCCGACGGCCTTTGCCTCGGCCGGGCTCAGCCAACAAGTGAAGAGTTGGTACATGTTGCTGTTTCACTTCGACGGACTGGGCGAGGCGTTCTTGCGCAAGGACGACTATGACGCGATGCACCGCTGGTGCGACACCCGCGCACCGAGCAGATCATCGCCGAACTCGAGCGCGACGGACAGATGCGTGCGCATCTGATGTGGTATCGCGCCAACGTGCGTCCCGACATCTTCGTCACCCCACCGCCGGAACTCCCGCGCATCCAGTCACCCACCATGGGGGTGTGGTCGAGTGGTGACGGAGCTCTCGGTGAACGCCAGATGACCGAGTCGGGTCTGTTCT
>DATHNV010000118.1:0-5456 GCA_035485615.1 Acidimicrobiales bacterium | reverse complement strand
CGGGCGCCTGACGCGCGGTCGCTGGTTGATAGAGATCCGGACTATCGAGCAGCGTCCAGTTCAAACGCCAAAACGAGCGATCGGGTCGTAGTCGGTCGAAGAAGAGAGTCGTCGGTCGAGCGAGTTGATCGTCGTACCCGGGTACCGGTCCGTGGATGTCATCAAGCGTGGTGCCGATCTTGGTGGCCAGATCCCAGCGTGAGGGAAAGCACACGCAGGCGGCGCGCAGCCGCCACGCGTCCTCGCGTACTAACACGCACAGGTCCTCTTGAGCGAGGCGGCTCGCAGCCACGATCGGATGGTCCGCACTGTTCGGGTCTTTCGCGAGTGCGGGATGAAACAACGCGAGGTTCGCTTGAACTTCCTCGAGCAGTTCGAAACTGGCTTCTTCACCCTCGGGGTTCGTCGCTACCACCACGTCGTAGGAGTCCCTGAGCAGTTGATCCTTGAGCGCAAGCTCTTCGCCGCGATGTTCGTCCACCTCGAGCCACTGGGCGAGGTCCAAGGGGCGCAGTCCCATCGCGAGTCGCCACCCCTTCGGGTCGAGGGGCACGTACGCAAACTCCGAGGACATCTCAGTTCCCCCGCTTGCGCCGCACGACGAGCAGATAGAACAACAGCGCCGCCACGGGCACCGCGATGACGATGATGCGGCCTTCGGGGAGAACGACACCCCGGTGGACGTCCGTACTCGCCACGAGGGCGCTCGACCAGTTCGAGATGAACTCCACGGACCTAATCTCTCACGCCACGAACGGCACAAATTATTGCGGTACCCGTCCTCACTGGGAATTCTCGGTATTCGTTCGGTACGATGGCTCAATGCCACGCAGTCAGCGCACCCGCAGTGCGCGAGCGATCGCCAATGATGCGGCGATCCTCGACGCGGCGATCGGCGAGGTATTACGCGTCGGCGTCGACCACGTGTCGCTGCGCGACGTGGGCCACCGCGCCGGACTGACCCACGGCGCCACCTACGCGCGCTACGAGGACGTCGATGAACTCCTGGTCGACCTGTGGAATTCCGAGCTCGTCCACCGAGCCGCGACGACCTTCGATCTCTGCATGGCCGCCGCGGAGTCACCCACCGTCGCGAACGTCAACATCCTCTTCGACGTCATCCGCAACGCCACGCCGGCCGACGTCGCGAGCGTGCACCTCCTCCTCACCGCACGGCGGATCCCGACACTCAACGAAGAGGTCGAACCATTCGTGCTCACCCGATTCGCCATCGACCCCGACGCCGATAAGCGAACGAACGCGATCTTCGCGCGCGGCCTCACACTCTTTGCCATGACGATGATGCAGATCTTTGCGGTCTCGCAGTTTGGCTGGGACCGTAACTTCCAAGAGACCCTCGAACGAATGGTGCTCGAGGCACTGCTGGTCGACGCCGACGACGTCAAGCCAGTCGAGTTGCACGACGCCGACGAGCGCATCGTGCTCATGCCCACGGACGACCTCAAGGCGCAACTGGCCTACGCCACCTTCGGCGTCGTGGGCAAGAGCGGATACACGCGCGCCACGATCTCACGCATCGCGCGGCGAGCGAACTGCTCACCGGGTGCGATCTACAAGTTGTACCCTTCGAAGGAAGACCTGGTTATCGCCGCTTTCCACGACCTCATGCGAGCTCGCTGGATGAAGATTTCAAACTTCGTCGACCTCCTTGAAGAGGGTTCGCTGGCCCAGTTGCTCCACAACTCCGCCAGCGTCAACAACGCGGTGCGACAGAGCTTCACGCTCGAGATCAGCCTGGCAGGCGCGCACAGCGACAAACTGCGCACCGCGATCCTCGGTCAGATTGGCGAGCTCGAGGGCATCGTGCCGCTCCTCGGCGACGTCGACGAGAGTCAAAAGACGGGACTGCGCTACATGGTCCGCTCAGTGATCTTTCTCACCGTCGGCGTGAACTTCCTCTCGACCGTGACGACAGTCACCCGACAAGTCGACTTCAACCAGTTCACAGAACCCTTCCGTCGCGCGCTCCTGCGCGACGCGGTGCCGTCCTGGACCGAGTTGAGCCAGCAGATCCTCGAGGCCGTGCGCCGCGACGCTTAGGTGGTGACGCTCGACGGGGCGCCACCCATTTTTGCGAGCTGTTCCAAGATCTGGGTGATCGCCTCGTCCTGGGCCAGTAGATGTTTTTGGATCTCGTCGGCCTCGTGGAGCACCGCCTCGGCGTCCTTGTAGGTATCTTCGGCCCGTCGATCAGAGGCTGCGGCCTGAATGTTCTGTCCCACGATGATGATGGGAAGAAGCACGAGTTGCAAGAAACTGCTCGACAGCCACACGACGATGAAGTAGGTGCCTTGCTTGATCGCGTCCGGCAGCGCCACGAGGGCAATGAGCGTAAAGAGGTACGCGCACCACATCGTGCCGACGACCAAAGTCACCCGTAACCCGAATCGCGCGTTCAGCTTCGCGAAGTAATTACCCGAACGTGGCTCTCGCAGGTCGTTGACCCTGAAGGGGCGATGGAGGCGAGCAAGCTCGTTCGCCCGCGGATGACGGATGTACTCGTAGAGTTTTGACATAGCCGGATTCTCACATTGAAGTGAGGCACACGGCGGTATTGCGGGTTCAGTTTTTCATAAGGTCAGGAGAGGTCTCCATCCCCTGACGCCACACGGAGCGCGCGATGATCTTGGTTACGTCCGCGCGATCCTTGTAGCGAAGCGCAATATCGCGCGACTCCTCCAGCAAACCCTCGGTCAGCGTGGTCGGGTTGAGTCCGAGCGCGACGAACTTGTCGCGACTGACGTTGAGTTCGTTCTCCACGGCCTCGCGACGGGGATTGGGCAGGTGCGCGATCTCCGCGCCCGTGATCTTGGAGATCAGTTCGGCGAGTTCGCCGACGCGATGGGTCTCGGTGACCTGGTTGAAGACAGTGGGCTTGTCGCCGCGATCGGGCGGATTCTCTAGAGCGATCTGGATGCAGCGCACCGTGTCGCGAATGTGGATGAAGGCGCGGGTCTGGCCGCCGGTACCGTGCACCGTGAGGGGGTGTCCGATCGCCGCTTGCATCAAGAAGCGGTTCAACACCGTTCCGTAGTCGCCGTCGTAGTCGAAGCGGTTGATCAAGCGCTCATCGAGCACCGTTTGGGGCGTTTGGGTTCCCCACACGATGCCCTGGTGAAGATCAGTGATGCGGATCTGGTCGTTCGCCGCGTAAAAGGCGAAGAGCAACTGGTCGAGCGTCTTGGTCATGTGGTACACCGAGCCCGGGTTGGCGGGGTGGAGGATCTCGCGATCCAACTCACCGTCCGGCGTGGGGACCTTGACCGTCAAATAGCCCTCGGGAATCGGGGCCGAGCCCGACCAGCCATAGCCGTACACGCCCATCGTGCCCAAGTGCACCATCGCGATGTTCAGCCCAGTGGTGGCGATGGCCACCAAAACATTGTGCGTCGCGCGCACGTTGTTGTCGACGGTGTAGCGCTTGGTCGCCTCGTTGCGCATGGAGTAGGGAGCGGCGCGCTGCTCACCGAAGTGCACCAGGGCGTCGGGGCGCTCGGCGCGCAGCAGGTCCTCGAACCGGTCGTACTCCTGGGCGAGGTCGAGGTGAACGAAGCGAATCTCGTTACCCGTCAGTTCCTTCCACACCCGTATGCGCTCGCCAATCGGGGCGATCGGCGTCAGGGACTCCACCTCGAGATCGACGTCGATCTTGCGACGACTGAGGTTGTCGACGATGACCACTTCGTGACCGATGTCCGACAGGTGTAGGGATGTGGGCCAGCCGCAAAAACCATCGCCGCCGAGTACGAATACCTTCATGAAAAACTCCTGTTACGAAATTGTGAGTAACCGCTCAACGGACTCTCGCGGCGGCAGAAAACGGTGCTGCAACGCCGATCAACACTACCAATGATGTCCTGCAGTCACCTGGTCCGATCAATCTCTGTTGGCACGTCTGGTTCATCGCGGCACGTAACTCGACGTTGCGATCGGCACGACTCGACCGCAATACGTGACGTCGCTCTGTTGAGTGAAGTCAACTCGAACGTACGTCACGACTGTGCCCTTTCGCTTATATCTCTACTACTTCTATTGTGATACTAGATTATTGCAAGACCACGCTCGCTCTCGGTGGTGAGCCACAAAATCACCGGTAACGACAGGTATCGTGAGTTTCAGCCAGGTCCCTGGCGCGCGCGATAAGGACTTCCATGAGCTTCGTCCAGGCAATTCGAACTTGCTTTAAGAAGTACGCGACGTTCAACGGGGTCGCCTCGCGTTCCGAGTACTGGTGGTTTGCCCTCTTTGTATTCCTGGTCGCGCTCGTCCTGGACGCCTTTCGCATCCCCGCGCTCAGTGTGCTGTGGTCCTTGGGCACGCTGTGTCCCAATATCGCCGTGGGAATCCGACGAATGCACGACTCGGGTCACTCGGGCTGGTGGATTCTGTTTCCCGTTGTCAACCTGGTTTTCTTCTGCTTTCCGACCAAGACCGGCGACAATAAGTACGCGGCGGACGGCACGTTCGCCACGGTGACCGAGGCCAGCCTCGGTGCCGGCACCGGCTCTTCCAGTTGTCCCGTGTGCGGCAAACTTCGTTTGCCTGGTCAGAACTACTGCACGGGGTGTGGCCACCAGTTCACCGACGCCCAGTAACGTCACTCGATTATCGCTACCGCTACCCCGCGCACGATGCCAGGTCGTCACGGGGGGCACGGGCGAACTCTGGCCGCATTGGCCGTGTGCGCGGCGTTGATATCGGGAGGGACATTGTTCCCTTCGATCTCGGGCGCCTCGCGCCCACCCTTTCGCGCCCAAGTGTCGCTCCTCTCCACCGCCGGCTACGGCACGGTGCTCGTGGTGGGAAATGGACGGCTCAAGGGCTTCCCTCTCTATATCTTCAGTGGCGACGCCGACGGCGTCCTTCGATGTGGCACGACGGTGGCGCACGGATACGACCTTGGTCCAGTGGCGAGTACGGCCCTTTCGTGCACCGGCCCCGAAAGCGATCTACTCGCGGGCGTGAAGTCGGACGACTGGCCGGCGTTCACGAGTGCGGGTCAGCCAGAGGCGGGACCGGGAGTAAACGCGCGACTCCTTCGAACCGTGACGCGCGCGGGCATCGGCCGACAAGTCACCTACTCGGGCCACCCGCTGTACCTCTTTGATCCCGCGTCCGAGCCCTTCTCACCCCAAGGCGAGAATCTGGCCGAGACCGTTCACCCGCTCGCGCCCTGGCACGGCTATTGGTCACTCATCTCACCGGCCGGCACGCCCGCACCGGGGCGCACTCGACTAGCGCGAGGAAAGCTGCCCTCGGGCGCTGCGGTCCTCTCGGTGGTGATGGACGAAAACGTCATGCCGTTTGACGAGACCGTCTACGCGTACGGCAACTCTCGGCGTGCCACTCGGTGCACGGGAGCGTGCGCACTCACTTGGGTGCCGGTGCTGTCTCACTCGGATCCTCTAGCTGGCCCGGGTGTCAACGCCCAGCTC
>DATHNV010000117.1:0-3439 GCA_035485615.1 Acidimicrobiales bacterium | reverse complement strand
GTCGTGTACGAGGCTGGCGAACTCGCGGACTCGCTCCAGGCGGCACAACGCGAAGCGCTCGGTGGGTTTTCCGATGATCGCGTGTTCCTGGAGCGCTACGTCGCCCGGTCGCGCCACGTCGAAATACAGATCCTCGGCGATGAGCATGGGCACCTCGTGCACTTGGGCGAACGCGACTGCTCGATTCAACGTCGCCACCAGAAGCTCATTGAGGAGTCACCATCTCCTGCGCTCAGCGATGCCACCCGACAGGCCATGGGGGACGCAGCGTTGTCACTGGCGCGAGCCATCGGTTATGAGTCGGCCGGCACAGTTGAGTTCATCGTCGATGACGCGACCCATGACTTCTACTTCCTCGAGGTAAACGCCCGCCTTCAGGTCGAACATCCGGTGAGCGAAGAAGTGAGCGGCATCGACATTGTCCAAGAGCAGTTGCGACTCGCCCAAGGCGAGGAACTTGACTACACGCAGGCGGACGTCGACCTCGTGGGACACGCGATCGAGGTACGCCTGTGCGCCGAGGATCCCGAGGCGGGGTTTCTCCCGGCCACCGGCACGCTGCGCGCCTTTCAGCCGGCTGAAGTACCGGCGTTGCGTTGGGAGAGCGGCGTCGACGAGGGCTCAGTCGTGACCGTGAACTTCGATCCGCTTCTCGCCAAGGTCATTTCGTATGCGCCCACACGCGAACTCGCGGCCAGCACGCTCGCCCTCGGCCTCGAGCGCTTGCACCTCGGCGGCGTGATCACCAATCGCGACTTCCTCGTCAACGCGCTACGCAGTGACGTCTTCCTGCGCGGTGAAGCCACCACCGACTTTGTCGAGAACGCAGCCGTGCCACGGGGACTGGAGGCCACCGACGACGAGCTCGCGATGGCTGCGGCCACAGGGGCGCTCTGGCTGCAGGGACAACATCGACGTGACGCCCAGGTTCTCGCGGACATACCGAGTGGGTGGCGCAACGCCCGGCTCCCTCGCCAACACGCCGAACTCAGCTACGACGAGCGCACGTTTGATGTCGCCTACGTTCGTCGTCGCGACGGGTCGTTCGATCTCGGCGAGTTGGGCCTCGCCCGAGTCCACGACTGGGGACCTCGGCACCTCGACGTTGAGATCAGCGGACGGCGACGTTGGGTGCTCGTGACTCTCGCCGCGGGTCACCTCTTTGTTCAGACCCTGCGGGGAACCATCGACTTCTCCATAGTCCAACGCTTCGCCGTCCACCAGCGCGACGCCGTCTTTGGCGGCCTCAGCGCACCCATGCCCGGACGTATTCTCGACGTCCGCGTCGCCCCGGGCCAGGCTGTTCGCGCGGGCGAATCGCTCGTCGTCATGGAGGCCATGAAGATGGAACACGTGATCGCCGCGAGCAGTGACGGCGTCGTAGACGAGGTCCTGGTGCGCAAGGATCAGCAAGTAGAACGGGGCGCGACGCTCCTCACGATGCACGACGACGCCTCGTGATCCGCATCGCCAACTGCTCAGGCTTCTACGGTGACCGCATCTCGGCGGCGCGTGAGATGGTCGAGGACGGTCCCATCGACGTCCTCACCGGAGACTGGCTCGCCGAACTCACCATGTTGATCTTGGCGCGCACGCGAGCCAAGCAACCGGGACAGGGTTACGCGAGGACATTTCTGACGCAGATGGAACAGGTCATGGGAACCTGTTTGGACCGCGGCATCAAGGTGGTGTCCAACGCGGGCGGCCTCGATCCCGCGTCGTGCGCGGAGGCCGTCGCACAGATCGCCGGTCAGTTGGGTCTTTCTCCCACCATTGCGTACGTCAACGGTGACGACCTCATGGGGCGGCTGGTCGACCTGGATCGCGCCGGGGCCCTCACGCACTTCGACACGGGGGAATCGCTGGGCGATCTGTCGCGCTTCATCACGGCGAATGCGTATCTCGGGTGCTTTGGCATCGTCGAGGCGCTCAGCGAAGGCGCGGACATCGTAGTGACGGGCCGGGTGACCGACGCGGCGTTGGTGTGCGGTCCGGCAGCCTGGCATCATCACTGGCGACGTGACAACTTCGACGCGCTCGCGGGAGGTGTCGTGGCCGGACACGTCATCGAGTGCGGCGCTCAAGTCACGGGAGGCAACTACTCGTTCTTCAAAGAGGTCCCGCACATGGAACGCGTCGGCTTTCCGTGGGTCGAGGTTGACGAGGACGGAAGTTGCGTCGTGGGCAAACACGACGGCACAGGAGGCGAAGTGTCCATTGGCACCGTCACGTCCCAGTTGCTCTACGAGATCGGTTCACCGTCGTACTTCGGCCCGGACGTCACCGCCCGGTTCGACACAATCGAACTCGAACAGCTGGACGTTGATCGCGTGCGCATCAGTGGGGCCCGCGGCGAGGCTCCTCCGAGCACGCTCAAGGTCGCCATGAATGAACTCGGTGGCTACCGCAAGGATCTGAGCGTCGCTCTGACGGGCCTTGATATCGACGAGAAAGCTGACCTGGTGGAGCGCGCGTTCTGGATCGCGTGCCCCTTTGAGCCGGAAGACTTTGAAAGTGTGACGACGCGCGTCTTGCGCACCGACAAGTCCGACCCGCCCACCAACGAAGAGGCCATCGCCACCTGGCGAGTCACGCTCAAGGATCCCGACGAGCACAAGGTGGGTCGAGCGCTCGCCGACGCGGTGGTTGAACTTGCACTTTCGACCATTCCGGGGTTCTTCATTCCCGGGGCGAGCCCGTCACCCGGGTCGCCTTACGGCGTCTACCGCCCGGCCCTCGTGCCGAGCAACCTCGTTCCCCAGCACGTCAGCATCCTGGGAGGCGAACGCACCGTGATCGACTCGGTCGCCCCCACCGCTGACACCCACATCGTGACGAATCACGGTGTGCACGCCACCGCCCCGGGAGGCTCGACAACCCTCGCGCCACTCGGCCAGATCGTGGGCACACGATCCGGCGACAAGGGAGGTCACGCGAATCTCGGAGTGTTTGCGCGCAGCGACGAAGGCTTCGCGTGGCTCGACGACTTCTTAACGATCGACGAGCTCAAGCGACTGTTGCCCGAGACTGCTCCCCTGACCATGGAGCGTTTTCGCTTGCCGGCACTGCGCTCACTGAACTTCTTGATACATGATCTGCTGGACGAAGGTGTCGCGGCGTCGACGCGACAGGACGCCCAGGCCAAGGGACTCGGGGAGTGGTTGCGCAGTCGGTACGTTGAGCTGCCCACGTCGTTGATCGACCGTGACTAGCGTCAAGCAACTGCGCGCTGACCTCGTCGATGAGCAAGAATCACTCGACGTCGTCGTTCGTGACCTATCCGACGAGCAGTGGTACCTCCCAACTGCGAGCCCCGGCTGGACGGTGTTCGACCAAGTTTCCCACCTGACCTATTTCGATGAGCGCGCCGCCCTCGCGCTGAGCGACCCCGAGGAATTTCGCCGCGAGCGCGACGAGGTCTTCTCTCGCGCGGGACTCC
>DATHNV010000116.1:0-3022 GCA_035485615.1 Acidimicrobiales bacterium | reverse complement strand
TAGACCCCGGCCATCACGCCCTGGGCGGCGAAGTGCAACGCCTGCTGGGACGAACCACACTGGCGATCGATGGTGGTAGCCGGTACCGACTCGGGCCACCCGGCCGCGAGGACGGCGCTGCGTCCGACGTTGAAGGTCTGTTCGCCGACCTGGGACACGCAGCCGGTGATGACATCATCAACGAGGGCCGGGTCGAGATCGTTTCGCTCGGCGAGCGCGCGAAGCGTTTCGGACGCGAGGTCCACTGCGTGCCAGTTCTTGAGTTTTCCGTTGCGCTTACCTCCGGCGGTGCGCAGCGCATCGACAATGACGGCTTGTGGCATCATGCTCCTTCCGCGTGGGCGAAACCACTTCGCGAATCCTAGAGGTGAGAACCACTTTTTCGCGAGAGCGAGCGTGACGGCCCGTCGAAACTGACTGAAGCCTCGTGGCTGGTGGGGCTAGTAAGAATCGAACTTACGACCTCGTCATTATCAGTGACGCGCTCTAACCGACTGAGCTATAGCCCCAAGGGATACCACTCTACATGAGTGCTCGGGCGCCTTTCGGTGCCGGCTTTCGAACTTGAGTGTCCCAGCGGGCAGACTTGACGGGTGATTAACCCGAACTTCGTGTTCCTCGCGATGGCGCTGTCAGTGTTCGGAGGATACGGGTACATCCGCGACACCCTCAAGGGTGAGACGTCACCCAATCGAGTGACGTGGTCGCTCTGGGGGATTGAAGGCGTGCTCACCTTCGGCGTTGAGGTTCAACAGCACGTGGGATTGGCCGCGTGGATGACACTGATGCTCGGGCTAGTGCCGATCGCTGTGGTCGTCGCGTCGTTTCACAATTCGCACGCCGTCTGGAAGATTGGAACGTTCGACATCATCTGCGGGTCGTTCTCCGTCGTGGGCCTCATCCTGTGGGCGTTCGTGCGAGAGCCGACGGTCGCGCTCGTCGTCTTCGTCTGCGCCGATCAGCTCGCGGCCCTGCCGACCTTTCGTAAGTCGTGGCTGGTCCCCTCCAGTGAGACCCCGCGAGCATTTGCGATGGGGTGTTTGAACTGTGCGATCACGATCTTGACGCTCAAGCAGTGGACGACGGCTGGCGTGCTCTTTCCTGGTTGCATCGTCGTGGCCGATTTCTTCTTGACCGTGATCATCGTGGCGCGCATCGGCCCGCGGTTTCGCCACGAGATGGGCGCCGTCGCCTAGTTGACTGGGCTGTGGAGGTTTCTCTTTACTGAAGGAGCGAGGTCCGTTACCGTGGCGACGTGGCCACGATGTTGCCATTCCAGTGGCACCCGGTGGTGCTGACCGTCATTGCGGCGCTCGCTGTCGCGTTTTACCTTCTGATTAACTCGGCTCAGCAGCGTCGTCTGGCTTTGTATGGCCTGCTCGCTCTGCTGGTGGTGACGGTCTGGCCCATCGGCGACCTCGCGGCCTCGGTCTCACTCACCGTTGCGACCATTCAGCGACTCATCATCATGCTGTTGGTGGCACCGCTTCTCCTAATGAGCATCCCGACCAACGTGCTCGCACGCATTACCAGTCCTGCCCCGGTGGACTATCTGGTGCGCAAACTGACCCACCCCGGGCTCGCCCTGGTGCTGGTCACGCTCCTCGGCACGGCGACTTTGATCACCCCCGTTGTCGACTGGGGTGCGCGCTCGACCTTCGGGCGCGGCCTCATTGTCTTTGCCGTCTTGCTCGTGGGTATCGAACTGTGGTTACCGGCGCTGGCGATCATGCCCGGAACCCACCGCTTGTCGCCGGCGGCGCGCGCGGGCTACATCTTCGCGTCCGCCCTCGCGGTGACGAGCTTGTCGTTCATCTGGATCTTCTCTCACCACTCGCTGTATCCGGCCCTGCATCACCAACATGCTCTGTTGCACATGACCCCGCTGTTCGATCAGCAACTCGCGGGCTTTGTGGCGAAACTCGGCGCCTACCTGCCGATGTGGTGGGTGGCCTTTGTGATCTTCTTCAACGCCGAGCGCAAGGGCACCCCGGTCGAAGAGACGCCCCTGTACTGGGCGGACGTGGAACGAGAGTTGCTACGCATCGATCGTCAGCGCGCCAAGGCCATTCGCCATCATCGGCCCACCTAGGCCGGGCTTTGGTAAAATGAGTGTCCCCTCGGGGATGTAGCTCAGTTGGTAGAGCGCGGGCTTTGCAAGCCTGAGGTCGTGGGTTCGATCCCCATCGTCTCCACTTTTTGCCCCCACCCCCCGCGCAGGGGAGATCAGCGAGGTGCACCAGTGGCCAATTTTGCCGTGACCATTGTGAGGGGCCCGAACTGGGATGAGTCCCGAGCGATCCGTGAGCAGCGCGGGTGGGGCGAGCACGCCGTTTTCATGGACGGGCTCGTCGTGGACGGATTCATCTTGCTGGGTGGCCCACTGGGCGACCAGCGTCAAACCTTGCACGTGGTCGAGGCCGACAGCGAAGACGAGATTCGCCGGCGCCTGGGCGAAGACCCCTGGGCGCACGAGCAGTTGTTGTCAGTGGGATCGATTGAGCCGTGGTCGCTCTGGCTCGACTTTCGCCACGTGTTGTAACCCGACGATCCGGTTGGATTCCTGTCACTCCTCGGCCACGACGACCGGAGTGCCGTTCGTCAGCGTGAGGAGTTCGTCGTAGGTCAGGGCAAAGACCGTGTGCGGTGTTCCGGCCGCCGCCCAGATCGTGGCGTAGTCGCGAAGCGACTGATCGACCACCGTGCATATGGGCGTCGGATGACCCACCGGCGCGACGCCGCCGATCGCTTGGCCAGTCACGTCGCGAACGCGTGCAGCCGGGGCCATCGCCATCGAACTCACTCCCAGGGTCGAGGCGAGAATGTCCGTATCCACGCGGTGTCGACCACTGGTCATCACGAGCAGCGGCTCGCCATCGGCGAGAAAAATCAGGCTGCTCGCGATGGCGCCGACGTCACAGCCGAGCGCACTGGCCGCTTCGCGCGCGGTCCTGGTGGAGTCGGGTAACTCATGGATCAAAGGGGTGAGACCCGCGGCACGTAAGTGCTGGTGAACGACCTG
>DATHNV010000115.1:0-2369 GCA_035485615.1 Acidimicrobiales bacterium | reverse complement strand
TGTTCGGCGGCACTCGCGATTCCCTGTTCCTCGCTCGGGCCGATGCGCCCCGCCGATTGAGCGAGGGCCATGTCGCTTACGAGAGCCGACAGTGACACTGACGGACTCGGAAGCGTGGTGGTCGTGCGTTGCGTGCCGCGATTCGGATCATGGGGCGGTCGCGACGTGAGCCACAGTCCGAGTCCGGTGCCGATGATCGCTACACCGAGCGCCGCGCTCGCTAGGGGTCGCCAGTGAAACCGGCGACTGCGACTTCGCGAGCTCGGACGAAAAGAAGGTTGGGCGATGCGCGTGGCATCGGCCGGTGCGTCACGAAGCGAACCGACGACGGTCGTCGCATCGGCCCCCGGAGCGAGCGCGGTGAGGTCGTAGGTGGCGCCATCGCGCTCGGTGGACTTCGCCGACCACGGTGCGACGTAAGGAGACGTGGCGAGAAGAGCCGCGACGTCAGTCGCGCTCAGTCGTTGGTCGGGGCGGTGGTCGAGCATCCCTCCGAAGAGAATCTTCCAGGGCACGGGAAGATCGGCCGGCAGGGGAACTGGCTCGCGAAGACGGCGAGCCACAATCTCACTCGGCGATCCTTCGTAGACGCGTCGACCAATGAGACACTCCAACAGAACGATGCCGAGCGACCAGACATCCGCGCTCGGTCCGACCTGAGCATCTTCGAGTTGTTCGGGCGCCATGTAGGAGACCGTGCCAAGCATCGAGCCCGCCATGGTGAGTGTCGAGGCGTCATGAACTTGCGCGACGCCGAAGTCCCCGAGCTTGGTCTCGCCACGTGAGGTCATCAAGATGTTGGACGGCTTGACGTCGCGATGGACGACACCGCGTTCGTGCACATAGGCCAAAGCGTCAGCGAGCGCGACGCCGAGCGCCGCTGTCTCTTCGGACGTGAGTTGTGAACGGTGCCGCAGCGACTCAGCCAGGGTTTCACCCTCGACGAACTCCATGACGAGGTACGCCTGATCGGCAGCCAGTCCCGCTTCAAAAAGTCGAACCAGTCCGGGGTGGTGAAAACCCTCAAGGGCGCGGGCCTCTTGGGCCAGTCGGCGCACGAACTCGGGATCGCTTGAGCGGAGTAACTTGACGGCGACACGATGACCGCGTTGGACGTCAAGTGCCTCGTACACGTCGGACATTCCGCCGCGCCCGAGGAGGCGAACTATCTGAAATCGTTCGCCGAGGGTTTCGTTTACGAGTGTCATGGGCGACTACAACCAGAGTAATGGGGTCGTTCACTCGCCCCAAAGTCGCAGATTTCCTTACTGGCCGGGTCCGATCGAGCGCAATCTGTGGGGCCGCCTCATGGATGCTCTACTGCGTTCAGAGCCGGAGAAGGACGGTGAACACCGTCACGACAGGCAAGATCGACGGTCTCGACCGTCACGCATTCGGTCTTTTCCTCATTAGTCCGCATACCGGTGCCATCGTTGCGTTTTCGTTGAGTCCACGTAGAGGTGACAACGCCATACTTCATGTGCGCACCCCAGCAACGGAAGGAGGAGTGTGGCTCTTCGCGAAACTGAACGTGACCTCGACACCGCTTCCCGTGTGGTGAATGGTGTACGCGAACAACGCCCTGAGACGAATGACGACCTCTTAGCCCAGCTCACCTTCGAGCGGGCGCGTCTGTCGGCGACCCTGGACTCGCTCATGGATCCTCACGTCACTTTCACCGCCGTGCGAGACGACGACGGCAAGATCGTCGACTTCGTCTTTACCGACGCCAATGACGCAGCGATTGAGTACAACCACTCGACGCGAGACGAGATGATCGGGGCCCGGTTGAGCGACATACTCCCCGGGCACCGCAGCTCGGGGGTGTTCGAAAGGTACGTGAGGGCTCTGGAGAGCGGCGAGCCGCTGATCCTGGATGACTCGGTCTACTTCAACGAGGCGTGGAACTCGCTGCGCCACTGCGACGTTCGCGCTCTCAAAGTCGGCGACAGCTTGAGCTACACGTGGCGTGATGTCACCGAGCGCGTCGAGACTCTTGAGAGGTACCGGCTGCTCGCCGAGAATGCGTCGGACATCGTCTACGAAGCCGACGTCGAAGGAATCGTTCATTGGGTCTCGCCGTCGTGCCGGATGCTCGGGTGGGAACCCGACGACATGCTCGGTCGTTCGATCTTTGACTTTGTCTACGAGGAAGATCACGGCGTCGTGTTCAAAAATCGCCGGCGCGTGCTCAGCGGAGAGATCACTCCTTCGGTCGAGGGGCGTTATCTCTCAAAGAGTGGTGACCCTCACTGGATGTCGGTCTCGGTTAAGCCGCTGCGTGGAGAGGACGACTCGATCGTCGCGGTCGTCGTGGGTCTACGGAGCATCGACGCCGAGAAGGAGGCGCGTCGGTCGCTCGCGGAGTC
>DATHNV010000114.1:0-8644 GCA_035485615.1 Acidimicrobiales bacterium | reverse complement strand
GTGCACGACCACGGAAAACAGGACCAACCGTCGATAGGATGGCGCCGTGAGAGTATCCACACGGGGGGATTACGCCAGCCGAGCCCTGCTCAGCCTGGCGCTGCGAGAGAATTACGTCGAACCAACGAGCGTTCGCGACTTAGCTGAACGCACCGGGCTCCCCCAGCCCTACCTCGAACAGATTCTGCTCAGTTTGAAGGGCGTGGGTCTCGTGCGCTCCAAGCGCGGGGTGGGAGGCGGCTACGTGTTGGCCCGACCAGCCGAATCGATCACCCTGGCCGAGATTGTGGCGGCCGTGGACGGACCCATCGCGGCCGGGGATTTTGGCCTCCCGCACCAGGATGGCGCCTGCGACCACGAAGGACAGTGCGTGCTCCTGGGCGTCTGGGCCGATGTGGGAAATCACATGCGAGAGCACCTCTCAAGCTTCACGTTGGCCGACATGGTCGACCAGGCCCGAGGCGGACGACCGGTCGCGCGCACCCACACTGGCTAAAAGCCCTATTTTCCTGGGTTTCTGAACTCTTGAAATGGGAATTACATCGTGGTAAATTAGTAAGGCGTCCGTAGGAGAAATACACGGCCCGCAGACGCGTCAGTTTGTGCCCCCCACAGACAAGGAGACGCCAGTGAGCACCACAACGACCACCCCCACCCCCCGCCGTTCCGCAGTCAATACCAATGACATGTTGGGACTGCTCATGCGCGATCTTGACCGATACCCCATGCCCAACTACGACGAGCAAGTCGAACTCGCCAAGCGTGTCACCGCCGGTGACGAAGAGGCCAAGAAGCAGATGGTGGCGGCCAACTTGCGACTGGTCCTGCACTGGGCGCGTCGCTACCAGGACCGCGGTGTGGAGATGGTGGACCTCGTCCAAGAGGGAACCTTCGGGTTGTTGCGCGCCGTCGAGAAATTCGACTGGGAGCGCGGCTTTAAGTTCTCGACCTACGCCACCTGGTGGATTCGCCAGGCCCTCCAGCGCGCCGTCCAACAGCACGGACGCACGATTCGAATTCCCCTGGAAGTCGGCGAGCAACTCCAGCGCCTCGAAGCCACCACGGCCGAACTCACGTCGATCCTCGCGCGCAAGCCGACCGACGAAGAGCTCACCGAAGCCACGGGCATGTCCAAGGCGGAGCGCGAGAACTTGCGCGGCCTCGCCGGCGTGACCGCCAGCCTGGACCAACCCGCGAGTTCGGACTCCGCCACGACGTTGGGTGACCTCGTCGCCCCGAGCCAGCACGACTGGGTGGGCGACATCGAACAGACGATGATGAACGACGAGTTGCACGACGCGCTGTCGAAGTTGACTGACCTGCAGCGCGACGTCCTCACGCTGCGCTTCGGGCTCAACGGGGCGACTCCCCTGTCGCTCCAGGCGACCGCCACCAAGATGGACATCGGTGTTCGTCGGGTGCGCCGCGCCGAGGACGAAGCATTGGCGATCCTGCGCGACGACTCGCGCGTACTCGCCGCACACGACGTCGCCTAAAGTTCGATCCCCTCAGGCAACAGCCGGCGCAGGTCGTCGGGCAGCGGTGCGCTGACCACGACGATCTCGTCGGTGCGCGGGTGGCGAAACGAGAGCGACGCCGCGTGCAGGAACAGCCGGTACTCGTCGAGTCGCTCGTCGCGGTGGTGTCCGTATCGAAGGTCGTTAACCACCGGATGACCGATGCTCGACAGGTGCACACGGATCTGATGCGTACGACCGGTCTCTAAACGAAGACGCAGCAGGGTCGAGTCGTAGGGCTCGCTCAGGCGCTCGGTGACCTCGTAGTGCGTGCGCGCGCTTCGACCATCGCTACGAATCGCCATCTGCGTGGGGTTGCGGGTCGATCGTCCAATGGGGGCGTCGACGATTCCGCGCTCCTCGGTCACGTGACCGCGCACGAGCGCCAGGTAGCGTCGCGTTACCTCGCGCCGGGTCATTTGGCCCGCGAGGGACTCGAGTCCCTCGGGTGTTCGGGCGACGACTAAAAGTCCCGAGGTTCCTTTGTCGAGACGGTGCACGATGCCCGGACGATCGGCGTCGCTGAGTCCCAGTTCCGCGAGTCGCCGAAGCTCGGGATAGCGCGCCAGCAAACTCGCGGCCAGTGTGCCCTCACGCTGACCCGCACCGGGGTGTACCACTTGGTGAGGCGTCTTATTCACCACGACGAAATCCTCATCCTCCACCACGACATCAACCTCGACGCTCGCATCGGCCAACAGCGCTACGTCCGTCGCCGCGCGCAACTGGGCCACGAGTCGCTGGTCGCTCGCCAGTTGCAGCGACGCCTTGGTCACGACTTTGTCGTTGACCCGAACGCGACCGTGTTCGATCGCTTCGACCGCCTCGGCGCGCGAGCGACCGGTGAGCATGGAGATGACCCGATCGACCCGCATGCCGTCCAGCGTCGCGGGCACCACGAGTTCGAGACTCTCACCATCGAAGAGGTCGGGCTCGTTGTCGTCGCTCATCGACCCAGCAGCCGATCGCCGCGCAGGGCGGCCACCATCAAGACGACGAAGCCCAGAGTGATCGCGATGTCCGCCACGTTGAAGATCGAAAACGTAGAGACCGAGATGAAGTCGGTCACCCGGTGCGGCGTGGCCGCGAGTCGGTCGATCACGTTGGCTACTCCCCCGCCGATCAAGAGGCCAAAGCCCACCGCGGGCGCACCCGCGTTGGCGTTGAGGCCCACCAGCACCACGACGACCGCGATGACGAGGGTGACGATCGTCGTGACCAGCGGCCCGGAGCTATTGATGGAAAATGAGATTCCTGAGTTATACGTCAAGCGCAGCCACAGCGGTCCCAGTACGTGATCGGCGTGATGAGCGAGTGCGTGTCGCGCCCAGTATTTCGTGAGCGCATCGATGATGGTGACGCCGAGCGCCACCGCCAGGACGGTGTAGTTCAGCCGGTACCTTAAACGCTGGCGCGGCACGACACGCACGTAAAGACCGGCAACTGCGCGGTCAATCGTGCTTTCGAGATCGGATCGAAGCAGCTGTCGCAGCGCCCGTAGCTACCGTCGTCGATGCGCGAGAGCGCGACGTCGATCTCTTCTACCTTGAGGCGCTGTTCGGCGGCGTACTCCTTGAGGCGGTCGCGCTCAATGTCCGAAGCGACGCCGGTGCCGTCCTCGTCGTCGTACTCGGTGCGCTCGCGGTCGACCAGCATCTCGTCGGCTTCGGACTCACTCACCGCAATCAGGGCCGTGGTGGCGTCGCGCGCTTCTTTGAGCAGCACGCGCAGCTCTTCGAGGAACTCGCGGTCGTCCTCGTAGGGCTTGGAGTGCATCTTGCGCTCCAGCTCTTCGCGCTCGTGTTGGAGTTGGGCCTCACGGCGCTCTTGGCGTCGGCGCTCCTCGGCGTCGCGGCGCTCGATCTCGCGCAGCTTGCGCATCTTCTCGGCTTCAATGGCCTTGCGCTTGGCGTCGATCTCGCGTTGCTTCTTCGCCTCAATCGCGGCCTTCTCGCGCGCCTTGCGTGCGATCTCGCGTTCCTTGGCCGCCACCTTGGCCTTCGCCTCGCGTTCCTTCTTCGCCTTGGCCGCGGCGACGGACTTGGCCTTGGCGAGCGCGGCCTTGTCCTTGGCGAGCGCGCGGGCCTTGGCCTCGCGCTCCTTCTTGGCCTTGGCGGCGTCTTGGGCCCTCTGTCGGGTGAGCGCCTTCTGGGCGGCGGCCTTGGCCTTGGCGTCGCGCTCCTTCTTCAACTTCTCGGCGGCAAGAGCCTTCTGCTTCTTGAGTGCGGCGGCCTTCTGGGCTGAGCTGAGCACCGTCGGCCTCTTCGCGACGATCTTCTTGGCGGGCGCCTTCTTCGCGGACTTGGCGACCGTCTTCTTCACCGCGGCCGACTTAGCCGTCTTCTTCACGACCTTCTTCGCGGCCACACGCGTGACGGGTCCCTTGGCAACTGCCTTCTTCACCGGGGCCTTTTTCGTGTTTTTCGCGTTCGACGCCATGCTTAACTCCTCGTCTTGCCGTGATCAGTGTCCGCCGAGGCTAGCAGTTGTCGGTGAAAGTGCTACCGATCGTCGCGGTCAAATTTGAGGACTTGACCGATGGTGGGTTGAGCCATCGTGGGCTCTCCCGCGCTGGATGTAGGGGCCGGTGCCGGTGGCGGCACGTCGCTCGGACGCGACGGCGCACTGACGGACGTGGGTGCGGGAGCGGGCAACGGTGCGGGCGTCGGAGCCGGACGCGCCGCACTCGTGGTTCGTGGGGCGGTGACCGAAGCGGTGTCGGCTTGCAGCGAGGTCTCCACCCACTCGGTGAACTCCGCGAGGACCTGGGCGATGCGAGCGCGCTCGGCGTTCAGTTGTTGGGCGAGCGTCTCGACATCTTCGCTCAGGCGCTGCTTCATGCCGTTGAGGCGATTGACTTCGTCTTCGGCACGGCTACGCGCCTCGTTGACGATCTCGCGCGCGCGCTCTTGGGCGGCGTTGGTGAACTCGCGGGCCTTCTCTTCGGCTTCACCTTGAGCCTCGTCGATGAAGCGCTGCGCCATCGCGATCATGGTGGTGACCTGTTCGGCGCCCGCCGCGCCGCCGGTGCGAATGGTCGGCGAGGGCTGCGGTGCGCTGGCCGGCGCGGGGACTGGAGCCGGTGCGGAGGCGGGCGCGGGAGCGGGCGCTATCTCGCGCGCGTCGAGTTGACTGATGCGCTCGGCCGCTTGGCGAAGTTGCTGACGCTGCTGGGCCGCGAGATCTTTGAGTTGACGTACCTCGACCGAGAGACGTTCGAGAAAATCGTCGACCTCGTCGACCTTGTAGCCGCGCAGACTGATCGTAAAGGCGACGGTGTCGATGGTGTCGAGGGCGGAGGTGGCGTTATCCGTGCTATCCATCCCGCCACCCTACCGCCGCCTTTCGTTCGCAGCGGGACTTCGCGCGCTAGATCGCGGCGTTGACGATGAGCAAAATAATCACGGCGACGAACACCGAGAGATCGATGCCCACTCCCCCGGCGTGAATGCGCGGCATGATCGCGCGCAGCGGTCGCAGGACCGGTTCGGTGATGTCGGCGAGGATGCGCTTGATGGTTACGAGGGGACCTTGAGAGTTGCGAACCGGGACCCAACTAAGAAACGCGGTGATGATCAAGATCCAGATGTAGATCGAGATCAGGGTATGGACGAGGCTCATGCCCTATCGAGGGCGCGATAGTTCGTTGCTCGTAGCCGCTCTTTCATCTCCGGTCCGACAAACATCCCCTGGGGGCTAATGAGGTACACCCCACGAATCAGCATCTCGATGCGCGCGGTCAGCGCGTACGCCGTGCCGGCGGTGAAGTCGACCAGCCGGCGCGTGAGGCCGGGGTCAACGTCGAGGGTCACCAGGACGACGGCGCGATTCTGGCGCAAGAAGTCCGTGATCTGGCGCGAGTCGTCGTAGTTCTCGGGCACCACGATCGCCACGTCGCGCTCGGGCGCGAAGGCCGAAGCTCCCCGGCCCGAGGCGGCCGGGCGCACCCGGCTCACACCGTTGGAACCCTCAAGTACCGAGACCTGTCCCGTACGCAGTGGTGAGCGCGTGGGGCTCGTGGGGCGAAGTCCCGAGGATCGGGCCGGCTGCGTGGGAAAGGTGCGAGCGACCGCCACGGGGGTGGGCGACCACTCGGGCTCACTCTCCTCGGCCTGCTCGGAAAATGGCCGTGGGGTGTTCGAGGGACCGTAATCGCCGTAGTCGTCTTCGACGAGACCGAGAAAACCGAGGAGCCCTCGTAGCTTTTCTTTCATTCGTCTCTCCCTTGGATGAACTGCGCAAACTATGTTAGGCCAGGTGGCCCGCGTCGGTCCGGGGCCCGAAGAGGGCCCGACCCACTCGCACTTCCGTTGTGCCCAGTTCACAGGCCATTTCCAGGTCCTCGCTCATGCCCATGGAGCGCTCCACCAGACCTAATTCGTCGGCCAGTTCGACCGTTCGACGAAAGGCTGCGCGCGCCAAGTCAGCGTCGGGTGGGGCCACCACCATCAATCCGCGAACCTTCAAGTTCAACTCTCGAGCGCGACTCACGAGTTCAGGCACCAACGACTCAGGCGCACCATTGCGTTCGGCGCGCCGGGTGAAGTCCACTTGAATATCCAGCCACGAGGTGCTCGCGAGCGACGCCAGCTTGGTGAGTTCGCGCTCGCGCGACACGCCGCTGAGAACATTCGCGCACGTCGTCGCACGGGCGATCTTGTTCGTCTGCAGAGCTCCGAGAAAGTGCCAGACACCCTCCGGCGCGACGTCGCGTTTCGCACACAGCTCGTCGACGTAGTTCTCTCCGAAGTCGCGCAGCCCGACCTCGAAGGCGGCACGCACCGCCTCGCGCGAGAGCGTCTTGGTGACGGCCACCACGCGCACACTGTTCGGGTCTCGGCCGGTGGCGGCGATGCGACGACGCACCGCCTCGAGGTTGGCGCCGATGCGCTCGCGCAGCTCGCTAGCGGAGGAAGCTGGGGAGGTCGTCATCGCCACCGACGTCAAAGAAGTCGTCGCCCGTGGTCGTAAAGATGTCGCTCTTGGGTCCCTCGGTCATGGAGGGCTCACTCGTGGTCGAGGGCCTCATGCCGCTCGGATCGAAGCCGGCGGCGATCACGGTCACGCGCACGGCGTCGCCGATGGAGTCGTCGATCACCGAACCGAAGATGATGTTGGCGTCGGGGTGCGCGACCGAGTGAATGATCTCGGCCGCCTGGGTCACTTCTTGGAGCGTCACGCTCGAGCCGCCCACGATGTTCATCAAGATGCCGCGCGCGCCGTCGATGGACGCCTCGAGCAGGGGCGAGGTAATGGCGGCTCGCGCGGCGTTTACCGCACGGCCCTCTCCGGTGGAAGAACCCACTCCCATGATCGCGGTACCGGCGTTGCGCATGACCGTGTTCACGTCGGCGAAGTCGGTGTTGATGAGCCCGGGCACGGTGATGAGATCCGTGACGCCGCGCACCGCGGAGAGCAGCACGTCGTCGGCGATCTTGAACGCGTCGATCATCGAGGTGTCGGGAGCGGTCACCGAGAGCAGTCGGTCGTTCGGAATCACGATCAAGGTATCGACCTTGTCGCGCAAGCTCTGAATGCCCTGTTCGGCCTGGGTGGCGCGACGCTTGCCCTCAAAACCAAAGGGGCGCGTGACCACGCCGATGGTGAGGATCCCCAGAGCCCGCGCGATCTCGGCCACCACCGGCGCCGCACCGGTACCCGTGCCGCCGCCCTCGCCCGCCGTGATGAACACCATGTCGGTGTCTTTGAGGGCCTCTTCAATCTCGGCGCGGTGATCTTCGGCCGCCTGTCGGCCCACCTCGGGATCGCTGCCCGCGCCCAGACCGCGCGTGAGCTGTCGTCCGATGTCAATTTTGAGATCCGCTTCGGAGAGCAACAACGCTTGAGCGTCCGTGTTCGCCGCGATGAACTCGATGTTTTTCAAACCCGAGGTGATCATCCGGTTAACGGCGTTCGCCCCGCCGCCACCGACGCCGATGACTTTGATGACGGCGTGGTAGTTGCTCTGAATGAGGCTCATGGACTCCCCTTGGGTATTGCTTCTATTGTTACCGCCCCGCGGGCGCGTGTCGCGAACAGTCATTGAAGGCTAGCCATCGCCCACATACCGGTCAAATACAAGGCTTTTCTCATCCGCTCGGCGGTGTCACCGCGAGTTCGTCGGGCACGGTCACGTCCACCACGTCACCGGGCACCAGCGTGCTATGTGCGATCACCGACGCGATCGCAACGAATTTCGCGTGCAAGTTTGTCGCCGGACCGACGATGAAGGTGACCGGCGTGGTCATCTGCAGCGTCACCGATCCCTGCGCGTCGTCAGTGATGGTGCTCACCTGCGTCGCGAAGGCCACCGGCAACTTGCTCGCCACGTAGGCGGCTGCGCGCCCCGCGTTCTCGTACGGCCACGTAGTCGACGTCCCGCCGAGATAGTCGAGCGTGGGCAGATTCTCGTGCAGCGGGGCTCTCCCCAAGTCTCGACCCTGGGCGTCGACGTACTCGAGCACGTGGGAGGAGTCAAAGGCCACGGCCACGGCCACGTTCTCGTGGATGGCCAACTCGACGGTGTGCGGCCATTTTTTCGTGACGGTGACGGACCCGACCCAGGGCAGCGTTTCGAGGCGCTGCTTCAAGAGCGACTCGTTCAGGTTCACCATCGAGGGGTGCGAGGACAGTTCCGAACGCCCGAGCACCGCCGCCACACTCTCGTGGACGTTGCCGGTCACCACCACTTGCTCGACGCGAAAGTACGGTCGGTGCAGCATCCACTGCAGGCCGAGGACAACCACCGTGACCGCCACGCCGAGCGCGAGGAGCCACTTTGTGAGGCGACGCAGGCGACGGCGTGGGGCGATGGTGCGCTCGGCGACCGCGTCACGTTCGCTGGCTCGCTCGCGGGTGGCGGCGTGGCGGCTCACGGGCTCACCCCAAAGCCCACGAAGTGGTTCTCGCAGACCAGTTCCACCCCGGTCGCCTCGAGTACGCGCACCGTGACCATATTTATAAGCGAGTACACGTCGATCGCCAGACCCCCGTCGTCGGCCTGAATGAAGTTGGCGTGCTTGTCGCTGACGGCCGCGCTGCCCAGGCGCAGACCCTTGCACCCGGCCTCTTCAATGAGGCGCGCGGCGTGGTCACCCTCGGGATTTCGAAAGACGCTGCCGGCGTTC
>DATHNV010000113.1:0-5605 GCA_035485615.1 Acidimicrobiales bacterium | reverse complement strand
TCCCTTTGCCTCTATCACAGCGAGTCCCTACCTTTGGTGTCGACGTTTGCGACGTGTCCCAGTTTGACGGTGGCGACCCCTAAAAATCGTCGGCTAAACGAGGGTTTCTTGTGTACGTATCGCGATGTAGGACTCGGGTCGCAGCGCGGGCGACGTACATCCTGCGATGTAGTGCTCCTGCGACTGCCGGGCGACGACTTCGAGAACGCATGGTGGGTAGCGTCGAGTACGTGACGCCTTTGGAATCAACGCGGGAGAATCTTCGACCCCCCTTCCTGCATCGCATCACGGCGCACCAACTGCAGGTGATCGACTACGTCATCGCCGCCATGCTCGTCTTCTTGTCGGCCGTTCACGGCCGACGCACGGTCATCGTCGGCACTCACCTCGGCCGCGGCGGCGTCGGCAGTACGGGTTTCATCGCCGGCAATGTCGGCGTCGTGATCGGCGTCGCCGTTTTCAGCGGCGCCGGTATCGCGCTGCGACGTCGCTATCCGATGCTGGCCTTGACGCTGCTCACTGCGGCCACCGCCGTGGCCATCGTCACGGGCGAGTCCTATTTTGCGTCGCCCTTCATCGTCTTTCCCGTGTACCAAGTGGCCTCCCAGTATGAGCGGCGGCGCTCGCTCGCCGCACTGGTCGGCGCGTGCGCGGTGGTGCTGGTGGCGATGCTCATCTCGGTGGCCTACCAAACGACCAACGGGATTGGATCCCTCGCGATTCTGGCCTCCGTGGCCGCCTGGTTCGTCGGCGACAGCGTGCGCGTTCGGCGGACGTACGTCGCGGGTCTCGCCGACCAAGCGGCCCAACGTCAACGTGAAGTTCTCGAACGCGCCCAACGCTCAGTCGCCGAAGAACGTCTCCAAATCGCCCGAGAGCTCCACGACGTCGTCGCGCACAGCCTCAGTGTCATCGCCGTGCAGTCGGGCGTGGGGCGTCACGTGATTGATGAACACCCCGCGCAAGCCAAAAAGGCGCTAGCCGCCGTCGAAGAGACGAGCCGTACGGCCTTGGACGAACTCCGTCGCATGCTGGGCGTGTTGCGCCACGACGACCAACGTCCGGCGTCGCTACGTCCGGCCCCCGGCGTGGGATCGCTCGACCAACTTGTGGAGCAGGTTCGCGCGGCCGGCGTCGAGGTGGACCTCGCGATCAACACGTCGATGGTCTCGGGACTCTCGGCGACCGCGGACCTCGCCATCTATCGCATTGCCCAAGAGGCACTCACCAACGTCGTCAAGCACACCGGTCATGCGTCAGTACGCGTCGAACTGCGCGACGAGCCGGGAGTCCTTGTCCTCGAAGTCCTCGATGATGGTGGCGACGTCGCGGCGTACCCGCAACGACCCGAAGACCCCAACGCTCACCACGGGATCGTGGGTATGCGCGAGCGCGTCGCGCTCTTCGCGGGCTCGCTCGAAGCGGCCCCTCGACCCGAGGGCGGATTCCGCGTCCTGGCGAAACTCCCCGCCGCCGCGCTCGGGTCCTCATGACGAGCGTTCTCGTCGTCGACGATCAGACGCTGGTGCGCGCCGGGTTTCGCTTCTTAGTCGACGCGTCGCCGGACCTCGAGGTGGTGGGAGAAGCGGCCGACGGTCGTGAGGCCGTGTCGATCGCCCAACAGACCCACCCCGACGTGGTGTTGATGGACATTCGCATGCCTCATCTCGACGGCATCGAGGCCACTCGACAGATCCTGAGCGATCCCGGGGCCGGTCACACTCGCGTCCTGATTCTCACGACGTTCGATCTGGACGAGTACGTCTACGCGGCTTTGCGAGCGGGTGCGAGCGGCTTTCTGCTCAAGGACTCGCCCCCCGAAGACTTGCTGGACGCGATACGAGTGATCGCGGCGGGTAACGCACTGCTCGCGCCCAGCGTCACGAGGACCCTGATCGAAGAGTTCGCCAAGCAGGCGGTCCCGAACGTCGTCAACGAGCGCCTGCTCGACCTCATTACGCCGCGCGAGCGTGAAGTACTGGGCTGCATTGCCCGAGGTCGCTCCAACAATGAGATCGCCGAGGAGCTGCACATGAGTGCGGCTACCGCGAAGACCCACGTGAGTCGCCTCCTCGCCAAACTCGGAGCCCGGGATCGAGCGCAACTGGTCGTCATCGCCTACGAAACCGGGCTCGCCCAGGCAACGTAAGGGGCGAAAGACTAAATCAGCCCGAGGCTACGGACCTCGTCGCGCTCGCCGACCAGTTCATCGGTCGTGATCGCGATGCGTTCTTTGGCGAAGTCGTTGAGTTCGAAGCCTTCTTTTACCTTCCACGATCCGACCCCGTCGGAGAGAATTGGGAAGCCGAAGGTGAGACCTTCGGGCACGCCGTACTCGCCGTGGCTGGTGACCGCCACCGAGGCGCAGTCGTCACCGAGTGTGGGGTTCACCAGACTGCGCACCGTGTCGATGGCCGCATTCGCGGCCGACGCCGCCGACGAGAGTCCGCGCGCCTCGATGATCGCGGCCCCGCGCTTTTGGACCGTCGCGATGAACTCACCTTCGAGCCACTTCTGATCCTTAATGACGTCGGTGGTCTTCTTTCCGCCGATGGTCGAGTTGGCGAAGTCGGGAAACTGGGTCGCCGAGTGGTTACCCCAGATGGCGAGGTTCTTCACTTCCGCGACGGGTCGTCCGGCACTGTGAGCCAGTTGGGCCACTGCGCGGTTCTGGTCGAGGCGCGTCATGGCGAACCAGCGGTCCTCGGGCACCTCCCTCGCGTTGGATCTCGCAATGAGACAGTTCGTGTTGCACGGATTGCCGACCACGAGCACGCGCACGTCGCTGGCCGCGTATCCGGCGATCGCCCGGCCCTGGGGCTGGAAGATCCCACCGTTGATACTGAGCAGGTCGCCGCGCTCCATGCCCGCCTTGCGGGGTATCGATCCCACGAGCAACGCCCAGTTCGTTCCATCAAAGGCGAAGTTCAGGTCACTGGTCGCTTCGATACTGGTGAGCAAGGGAAAGGCGCAGTCGTCGAGCTCCATGACGACGCCGTGTAGCGCCGTCATGGCCGGTTCGATCTCGAGCAGGCGCAGTGCGACGGGCACATTCGGTCCAAAGAGGTCGCCCGAGGCGATGCGAAACAACAGGCTGTAGCCGATCTGACCGGCGGCGCCGGTCACGGTGACGTTGACGGGGGTGGTCATGACTCTCCTTAGGGAAGTTAGAGGCGATCGACGATGGCAGCGGCGAACTCGGAGCACTTGACTTCGGTCGCGCCCTCCATGAGGCGCGCGAAGTCGTAGGTCACGATCTTGTCGGCGATCGTCGCCTCGAGGGCGGTGACGATGTCGTTGGCGGCGTCCTGCCAACCGAGATGCTCGAACATCAACACTCCCGAGAGCAGGACCGAGCCGGGGTTGACCTTGTCGAGACCGGCGTACTTGGGCGCGGTACCGTGCGTCGCTTCGAAGATGCCGTGTCCGGTGATGTAGTTGATGTTGGCGCCCGGCGCGATGCCGATGCCGCCGACTTGCGCCGCGAGGGCGTCCGAGAGGTAGTCACCGTTGAGATTCATCGTCGCGATGACGTCGAACTCACTCGCCCGCGTGAGGGCTTGCTGGAACGCGATGTCGGCGATGACGTCTTTGACGAGCAACTTGTCGCCGGGCTTTCCGTCGCAGTCGTCCCAGCCCACGGCCACGTCGGCGAACTCATCGCGCACCAACTCATAGCCCCACTTGCGAAACGCTCCTTCGGTGAACTTTTGGATGTTGCCCTTGTGCACGAGGGTCACGGAGGATCGGTCGTGGCTGAGGGCGTAGTTAATCGCGGCACGAATGAGGCGTTCGGAGCCGAACTTCGAGATTGGCTTGATGCCGATGCCACTCATGTCGCGGATGTCCCAGCCAAATGCGTCGTGCAGAAACGAGCGCAACTGCTCGGCCTGCTCGCTGCCCGCTTCGACCTCGAGACCGGCGTAGACGTCTTCGGTGTTCTCACGGAAGATCACCATGTCGACCAGTTCGGGGTGCAGGACCGGGGAGGGGACCCCCTGGAACCAGCGCACGGGTCGCAGACACACGTAGAGATCGAGGATCTGACGCAACGCCACGTTCAGCGATCGAAACCCGCCACCGATGGGCGTGGTGAGAGGCCCCTTGATGCCGATCAGGTACTCGCGGAAAACGGTGATGGTCTCTTCCGGTAGCCAGTCACCGGTCTCATCGAAGGCCTTTTGGCCGGCGAGAACTTCCATCCACTCGATGTTCTTGCCCTGCTTCTTGGCGGCGGCATCCAAGACCAACTTCGCCGCGGGCCAGATGTCGACTCCGGTACCGTCGCCCTCGATAAAGGGAATTATGGGGTTGTCCGAAACGTCCAGTTGGCCGTCGGCGCTCATCGTTATCTTGTCTGGCATACGACCATCCTATGGATATTTTTCGGGGCCACTTTTGGCCGAAAGGCCCTCTCAGGCGAAGAGCGCTTGGTGGATTTCCTGAGTCGCGGTGGAGCGATTCAGGGTGTAAAAATGCAGACCTGGCACGCCCACGTCGAGGAGTTCCACGCACAGTTCTGTCGCCGCGCGCACGCCTTCTTCGCGCACCGCACTCGCTCCCCCGCGCGTGTGCGCCGCTTCCAGTCGCGCCACCAGCGCGGGCGGTACGGACGCCCCCATGGTCGCCATGTGCTTCACGCCGTTCAGGGTTGTCACGGGCATGATGCCGGGCAGAACCGGCTTCTCCACGCCCAACTCGCCGAGCTCGTCAACCAACTCGGTCCACTCGTGCGCCTCAAAGAAGAACTGCGTAACGGCAAAATCGGCCAACGCCAGTTTGCGAGCGAGGTGCCGTCGATCGGACGCTCGATCGCTCGAACGTGGATGTCCCTGGGGATGTGCGCCCACGCCGATGCAGAAGTCCCCGATCTCGCGCACCAGCTCCACCAGGTCCAACGCGTATTCGAACTCGGAACTGTCGATCGACCCATCGGTGGGTAGGTCACCGCCCAGGGCCATGACGTTGACGACGCCCGCATCGAGATAGTTCTTTAGGAGGTCACGCATCTCGTCACGACGATGGCCCACGCAGATCAGGTGCGCCATGGCGGTGATGCGCCCCGCCGACTGGATCTGGGTCACCAACTCATAGGTGCGCCGACGCGACTCGCGACCGCCTCGGTAGGTCACCGAGACGAAGGAGGGCTCGAGGGCCGCCAGCGCACCGAGGGTGCGCTCCAGCACCACGCTCTCGTCGTCGGATTTGGGCGGGAAAAACTCGAAGGAACGGGTCCGGCCCTGGGTCATCAGGTCCGCGACCCGCGAGGAAGTACTACGCACGACCGAAATCGTCCTCGAGCCGTTCGATGTCGTCTTCACCGAAGTACGTACCGGTCTGCACTTCGATGAACACCACCGGCGTCGCTCCTCGGTTCTCGCAGCGGTGCGCCTGTCCCATACCGACGTCGATGCTCGCACCCGCGGGCACCTGGTACTCGACGCCGTCAAGGGTCACCGTGGCCGTGCCGCTCACCACAAACCAATGCTCGGCGCGCCTCTGGTGTCGCTGATAGCTGAGACGCTTACCCGGCTCCACGACGAGACGCTTGATCTTGTGATCGGCAAAGTCCTCGTCGAGCACGGTGAAGGACCCCCATGGCCGC
>DATHNV010000112.1:0-2711 GCA_035485615.1 Acidimicrobiales bacterium | reverse complement strand
ACGTTGGCGGCCGGGGTGAGCGAGTCAGGGTGCACGGTGCACGTCGCGACCGAGGAGCTCGACGACGGACCGATCCTCGCGCAGCGACGGGTGCCGGTCTACCCCGATGACGATGAAGTGACGTTGCACGAGCGAATCAAGGAAATCGAGCGATCGCTCTACCCGGAAGTCGTCGCTAGGGTGAAGGCGTCACTCGCGCAGGGTTACGAGCCCGCGAGTGCCGCCACGCACGAGGAGAAGTAGATGCGCGCACTGTTGAGCGTGTGGGATAAGACGGGTCTAGTCGAGTTTGCCGACGCGTTGCGCGCTGTCGGAGTGGACCTGGTCGCATCGGGCGGCACGTCGGTCGCCCTGCGCGACGCGGGCATTGAGCACCTCGACGTCGAAGTGGTCACCGGCTTTCCGGAGATGCTCGACGGCCGGGTCAAGACGTTGCACCCGAACATTCACGCGGCGATTCTGGCGGACCTCGACAAGACCGCACACCGCGCGGCGCTCGAGGAGCATGGAATCACTCCCTTTGACCTGGTGGTGTGCAATCTCTATCCGTTCTCGACGAACCCCTCGATCGAGTTGATCGATGTGGGAGGTCCGACGATGGTGCGCGCGGCGGCCAAGAACTATCGCCACGTCGCGGTCGTCACGAGTCCCTCGCAGTATGAACGGGTACTCTCAGAGATCCAAGAGCACGGCACGGTCGCCGAGAAGACGCGCTACGACCTGGCAGCCGTCGCGTTTGCGCACACGGCCGACTACGACGCCCAAATCGCGCAGTGGTTCGAGTCCGGGTCTCGGGACCGCGAGGCGACGAGCGAGACGCTACCCTCCGCGTTGCGCGTGAGTCTCGAACGAGCAGAGGTGACCAAGTACGGCGAGAACCCCCATCAGGTTGCCGCGCGGTACCGACTCGCCGGGCAGGAGTCGTGGTGGGACAGCGTTACCAAGCACGCGGGCACCGCCCTGTCGTACTTGAACTTCTTTGACGCCGACGCCGCATGGCGACTCGTGCACGAACTCGAATACGATGCGCCCGGCCATGCGGTGGTGGCGATCATCAAGCACGCGAACGCCTCGGGCGCCGCTCTGGCCGGGACGTTGGGCGAGGCGTTTGATCTGGCGTTGGCCGCCGACCCGTTAAGTGCGTTCGGTGGCGTCATCGCTCTCGGCGGTTTCGTCGACAACGAGGTGGCTACCCTGATCGCTGCCGGTCCCCAGGCCGACGTCATTATCGCCGCAGGCTTCTCGGATGAAGCAGCCGCCACGTTGGTCGCGCGTCGCAAGGCCACTCGAGTCCTTAGTGCTCCCGCGCCTGAACCACTCGGGCTCTCGATACGAACGTTCGGCGCGCTAGCACTGGTGCAGAACGCCGACGAAATACTCGTACCGGCGAGTGAGTGGCGGTGCGTCACCGAGGCGACACCCACTGATCAGCAGCTTCGCGATCTGGTGGTCGCCTGGCGCGTGTGCGCGCGTACGACCTCGAACGCGATCGTGATTGCGCGCGACGGCGTGGCGGTGGGCATTGCCGCGGGTCAACAATCGCGAGTCGTCGCCTCGGACATCGCCGTGCAGAAGGCCGGGGATCGGGCCCGCGGCGCCGCAGCGGCGTCCGATGCGTTTTTTCCCTTCGCCGATGGCCTGGAGTCACTGACGAACGCGGGCGTCACGTCGGTCGTCCAACCCGGCGGATCGGTCCGCGATCAGGACGTCATCGATGCGGCGAATCGCGCGGGCATCGTGATGATGCTCACCGGCGAGCGCCACTTTCGCCACTAGGAGGCACATGACAGCTCGACTACTCGATGGTGACGTCGTCGCCGCCCGCATCAAGATGCAACTTGCCGAACGCGTCCAACGACTCCTCAGTGCGGGGTGCACCCCGGGACTGGGCACGATTCTCGTGGGGGACGACCCCTCCAGCGTTCGCTACGTCGAAATGAAGATCGAAGAGTGCGCCGAGATTGGCATCCGTTCATTCGACGAGCACCTCGGCGCCGACACATCCCAACGTGAGATCGAAGAGATCGTCGATCGCTTCAACGCCGACGATCGCGTTCACTCGATCCTCGTCCAACTGCCCCTTCCTGATGGTGTCAACGACGAAGAGGTGCTGCTGCGGGTGAACCCCGAAAAAGACGTCGACGGCCTTCACCCCACGAACCTCGGTCGCCTGGTGATGGGATCGCCCGGGCCGCTGCCGTGCACGCCCAACGGCATCGTTGAACTCCTCGCCGCGTACGACGTGCCCGTCGAAGGCCAACACGTCGTGGTGATCGGTCGTGGTCTCACGATCGGCCGACCTCTCGCGCTGTTGCTCGCGATGCGCCGCCCTCACTGCAACGCCGCCGTGAGCGTGGTGCACACCGGTGTCGAGCACTTTGCCGAGATCGTGCGCAGCGCAGACGTGATCGTCTCAGCGGCCGGTCGCGCTGGGCTCGTGACGCGCGACATGGTCAAGCCCGGCGCCGCCGTCGTGGGAGCGGGCACCACCTTCGAAGGTCGCAAGCTGCTCAGCGATCTCGCCGATGACGTCAGTGACGTGGCGGGATGGATCACGCCACGTCTGGGTGGCGTCGGCCCGATGACGCGTGCCATGCTGTTGCATAACGCCGTGGTGGCTGCCGAAAGGGCAATATGACACTTCTTGACGAACACGGGCGCGAGCGAGACGAGCGGCCATGGGGGTCCTTCACCGTGCTCGACGAGGACTT
>DATHNV010000111.1:0-4821 GCA_035485615.1 Acidimicrobiales bacterium | reverse complement strand
GGTGGAGTGCGAAATGCGGAGGACTTCGCCGCGGCCAGGGCGATCCCGGCCAGCAACAGCGGGATGAGGAACAGTGCGGTGTACAGCGAGCTCAGCGTCGCGAGTCCGCCAATGAGCGGCGGTCCGAGCACGTACGCGGTGTAGCCGATGCCCGAGACCGCCGCGATCGCCCGACCGGCGTGCACGCCTGGAATGTGACCACAGGCGCTAAAGGCCATCGGCACGGTGAGGGCCAGGCCGATACCCAAGCACATCGATCCCACGAGCACGCTCCAGGGTCGATCGATCCACAGGCCGAGTGCGGAGCCCACCGCCGCCACGACCGCGAACGTGGGCACGACGTGATACACGGCGTATCGGTTGGTCACGTAGTTGCCCGCGAACCTGGTGAGCATCATCGTGAGCAGATACGCGGTAAAGCCCAGGCCCGCGATCACCGCGGTCGTGTGCAAGGTGTCGCGCAGGTAGACCGCCGTCCAGTCCGCGACGGCACCCTCGGAGAGCATGTCGAGAAAGACAATGAGTCCAAGAACGACCACTGCGCGGCGCCACACCGTCGAGCGCGGCGGTTTCGGGGCGCCGTCGACGCTCTCGCGCTGATCGGGGATCATCTTCGTCGTGAACCACCCCACAATCAGCAAGAAGGGAATCGACAAGATCAGCAACTGAGTGCTGAGCGACCAACCGAGTCCTACCCCGAGCACGCCGGCCCCCGAGCCCAGGAGAGAGCCAAGCGACCACGACCCGTGAAAGCCGGGCATCAGTTTGCGCTTTGCGCGGGTCTCCACGGTGATTGCCTGGGCGTTCATCGAGACGTCGAGCGAGCCGAGGAACAGTCCCCAGAGAAGAAAGGCCAGAAAGAACAGAACCACGGAGTCGCCAAGGCCAATCAGGGGACCCACCACGCAGTACCCCGCGAGCGCGATGCGCACAAGCGTGCGACTCCCGAGTCGCTGGAGAAGGCGCGAGACCAGAAACATCGCCAGGATCGAACCAATAGGCGCTCCGAGCAGCACCAGGCCGAGCGCACCGTTGCCGAGATGCAAGTGCGCTTTGACGTGAGGGATGTGCGCGGTCCACGACGCGAAGAGGAACCCTTGGGCAAAGAACACCGCGACCACGGCGTTGCGGGTCGACGACGCCGTGGGGGGCGACGTGTTCACGGTTGTGCTCGAGCCCTCATGCGAGTGAGGCTCGAGTCTCTACGCGACAGAGACTGTGCGTCGCGCGTCGCCGCGCGAGAACCTCACAGCTCTTCGCGCGCGCGCCGGGTGGCCTCGACGAGGTTGGTGAGAGTCGCACGGACCTCGGGATAGTCACGGGTCTTGAGCCCGCAGTCCGGGTTGATCCAGAGTCGATCGGGCGCGACCACCGCGGCCGCAGTCGTCACGTAGCCCGCGATCTCATCGACCGACGGCACCCGCGGCGAGTGAATGTCCCAGACCCCCGGTCCGATCTCGTTCTGGTACTGGGCGCGCGAGAGGTCCGCCACGATCGCCATCTCCGAGCGAGCCGCCTCCAGCGAGATGACGTCGGCGTCCATTTCGATGATGGCCGTCAGCACGTCGCCGAAGTCCGCGTAACACATGTGCGTGTGAATCTGGGTGTCGTCGCGCACGCCCGAGGTCGTCAGGCGAAAGGCGTCGACCGCCCAGGCGAGGTACTGCGCGCGATCGCTCTGGCGAAGCGGGAGGGTCTCGCGCAACGCGGGCTCGTCGACTTGAATGAGGGCGGTCCCAGCCGCTTCGAGGTCGACCACTTCATCGCGCAAGGCGAGGGCGACCTGGCGAGCGGTGTCACCCAAGGGCTGATCGTCACGTACGAAAGACCACGCGAGCATCGTGACCGGTCCGGTGAGCATGCCCTTGACGGGAAGGTCGGTGAGGCTCTGGGCGTACGTCGTCCAGCGCACGGTCATGGGTCGGGGGCGAGAGACGTCGCCCACGATGATCGGCGGACGCACGTAGCGCGAGCCATAGGACTGGACCCACCCATGGCTGGTGGCGATGTAGCCATCGAGTTGCTCGGCGAAGTACTGCACCATGTCGTTGCGCTCGGCTTCACCGTGAACCAGCACGTCGAGGCCCAACTCTTCTTGGAGAGTGATGACGTCCTTGATCTCTTGGCGCATGATCGACTCGTACTCGTCGACGTCGATGCGCTTGGCGCCCAGGTCCGCGCGAGCTTGGCGCAACGTGGACGTCTGGGGAAATGATCCGATGGTGGTCGTGGGCAGCAGCGGCAAACTGAGTCGCGACACCTGAGCGGCGTGTCGAACGTCGTAGGCGCTCTGGCGCTCGCCGTCGTTCTTGCTCACCGCGGCGGCGCGTTCGCGCACGGCCTTCACGTTCACGATCGCCGAGGCCTTGCGCGCGGCGAGGACCCGGGCGTTGGCTGCGAGTTCGCTGGCGATGGCGTCGCGACCCTTGGCGAGACCCGTAGTGAGCGTGGCGAGCTCGTCCAACTTCTGTCGCGCGAAGGCGAGCCACGGGACGATTTCGGAGTTGAGTTTGGTCTCGAGGGTGACGTCGAGGGGTACGTGGAGCAGCGAACACGACGCGGCGACGTCGAGGTGTCCCGATAGATCCTTCAGTTTCTCCAGCGTGGCGAACGCCGCGGTCAGGTCACTCGTCCAAATGTTGTGGCCGTTCACCACACCGGCGACGAGGCGCTTGTCACCGAGGCCGCCAAGGGATTCGATCGACTCCAGGTTGGCGGCCGCGGGACCCGTGAAGTCCATGGCCAGGCCGTCGATCGGAGTCGCCGCGAGCACACTGAGCGCGTCACCGAGTCGGTCGAAGTAGGAGGCGACGAGAATCTTGGGACGCTCGGTGAGCGCCCCCAAGCGCTCGTACACCTCGCGCACGCGCTCGAGCACCTCGGCGGGCTGGTCGGTCACGAGGATGGGCTCATCGATCTGCACCCACTGCGCGCCGGCGCTCTTCAGTTCGACCAGCAGTTCTTCGTAGCGCGGCACGAGCCACTCGAGCAGGTCGAGTGGCGCGAAGTCCGACGGTGCGTCCGCCGAGGGCTTGGATAGCAGCAAGTAGCTGAGCGGTCCCAGGACCACCGGTCGCGTTGTGATGCCGAGCTCGAGCGCTTCGGCGAACTCCGCGAGGGGCTTAGCCGCGTTCAGACTGAAGAGGGTGTACGGACCAAGTTCGGGCACCAGGTAGTGGTAGTTGGTGTTGAACCACTTGGTCATCTCCAGGGGAGCCACGTCGCCCGTGCCGCGCGCCATGGCGAAGTACCGGTCGTACTGGCCCTGCAGGGTTGAGGTGTCCTCGACCGCGTCGCGGTGACGACTGGGGATCGCGCCGAAGAGCACCGAGGTGTCCAGCACGTGGTCGTAGAGCGAGAACTCGTTGCTCGGGATCTCGCCCACTCCCGCGTCGCGCAGTTCCGCCAGGCGCGCCAAGCGCAGTTCGCGAGTGGCCGCGGCGAACGCCTCGGCGTCCAGACGACCCGCCCAGTACGCCTCCGTCGCCTTCTTCAGTTCGCGATTCGCACCCTGGCGCGGGAAGCCGTAGATGGTCGCGATGGGCTCGGCGGGGGACGTCGTACTCACTGCACTCTCCTCGTTGTTGTCGAATGACTTTAGTTGGTGAGGAAGAGTGCTAGAACGACTCGTCGAACGCGACGTCTCCTTCGACTCCAACCTGATACGCCGAGACGGTGCGCTCGAAGAAGTTCGTGTGCTCCGCGACGTCCTGGAGCATCATGAAGTCGAGAGGGTTCGACACACCGAAGCGCTTGGGCATGCCCAGACGCGCGAGTCGCTGGTCGGCCACGAACTGCAGATACTGACGCAGGTTGGCCAGTGAAAGTCCTGATACGCCCTCGCTGAGCACGTCGGCCGCGAAGGCCGCTTCGACTTCCACGGCCTCTTCGATCATGGCGGTGACGCGTTGGGCGAACTCCTCGGTAAAGAGTCCGGGCTCTTCTTGGCGAATCACGTCCACCGCGGCAAAGGCGAAGTCCATGTGACCGCTCTCGTCGCGAAACACCCAGTTGGTGCCCGACGCCAGGCCGTTCAAGAGGCCCTTGGAGCGCAGGAAGTACACGTAGGCAAAGGCCGCAAAGAAGAACAGGCCTTCGATGCACGCGGCAAAGCAGATCAGGTTCAACAGGAACGTCTGGCGATCCTCGGCCGTCTGGAGGGTGTCGAGCTTGCCGATCGAGTCCATCCACTTAAAGCAGAACTCCGCCTTCACGCGAATCGACGGGATGCTCTCGACGGCCGCAAAGGCGGCCGCGCGCTCGTCCAAGTCGGGCACGTACGTGTCGAGCAGGGTCAGGTAGAACTGCACGTGCTGGGCCTCTTCGAACAGCTGACGCGAGAGGAACAGCCGAGCCTCGGGTGAGTTGAGGTGCTTGTAGAGGTTGAGGACCAGGTTGTTCGCCACGATCGAGTCGCCCGTCGCAAAGAACGCCACGAGTCGCTTGATGAGGTGCTGCTCAGCGGGCAGGAGGCGCTGGCGGATGTCCACCAGGTCGTCGGTCCAGTCGATCTCCTCCACGGTCCAGGTGTTGCGGATCGCGTCCTTGTAGCGCTCGTAGAACTCGGGGTAGCGCATCGGACGCAGCGTCAGGTCCAGACCCGGGTCCAGGATCGCGCGCTGCTCGGTGGGCGCAGCAGCCACGAACTCGGTCTCGAGTTGCTCCTCGCCGTAGGCGTCAGTGTTCGTCAGGGTGGACATTATTCGCAAGCCTCACAGTGCTCAGGGTTTTCTAGGGAACAAGCGACCGCGTCGCGCTGGCTGCGCGCCTCGTCGAGCGACGACAACGTCGCCGTGGTCGTCTCGACCCCAACGGTCGTCT
>DATHNV010000110.1:0-3074 GCA_035485615.1 Acidimicrobiales bacterium | reverse complement strand
GACCATGAGGTCGCACGCGCCGACCCACCGGCTCTGCTCGTCGTCGGGCACGTATCCGAGGAACGTCACCGGGGCATTCAGGCGCGTAGCCAACCTCTCCAAGCGATCTCGGTCGCGGCCCTGACCCCCAATGAGAATCCGCAAGCTCGGCAGCGCCTCGCGGAGCTGCGCGCTGGCGCGAATCAGGGTGTCAAAGCCCTTGCGCGGCACGAGCCGCGACCAGGACGCCACGAGAAAGTCATCGTCCGCGAATCCCAGTGACGCGCGCACCTCGCGCCGCTCGTGCACGGCGAGGGGGTGATAGAGCGAGGTGTCGACGCCGGGAGGAATCTGAATCACGGGACAGAGTGACTCGGCAGCATTACGGAGGGCCTCGCGCTCGGGAAACGGTCCCGCACAGATCGCCACTCTCGCGCGGCGCAAGACGTAGCGCAGCGACGACGCCACGAGTGGAATGCGGCTCGGAATCGTGACTTCGGCTCCGTGGAGGACCACGCCATAGGGCCGTGAGAGCCGTGGTCCGAGCAGTCCCAGGGGCCACGCCGGGTCCAGCAGCACGAGCTCTGGCTGATGTCGTGCGATGGCGGCTTCGATAGCGCGATACGCGCGCCACGACGGCAGGAACAAGGTTGACGCTGGTACCCGCTCGATGAACACGTCGGTCGATGAGTCAAATACCGCGGCGTCCTCGTGCGACGAGGCGGTGAGGACCACGGCGCGCCCGCCCTCGAGTCGGCTCCAGAGTTCGTGAAGATACGTCTGGATCCCGCCGGTTTTGGGTGGGTAGTCGTTGGTCACCAGGAGGTGGCGGGCCATAGGCCCACGCTAGACGGCGTCGGCTTTACCGTCGGGCGGGATGGTACTTCAGCGTCGGCACGAGTCCCTCGGCGGTAAAGAGCTGAACGACCTGGGCGTCTTCTTCGGTGAGCACGAGTGCGTCGGGCTCTTCGCCCAGTACGAAGGTCACGAGGCAGTCCGCACAATCGGGCGTACCGCGACGCACACAGTCACCGCAACTAATGGACAGTTCGATTTCCTTGGTCATTGCGCACCTCTCGCTCGGTGAAACAAGCGTGGCTCGCGCCTGTGACATCAGGAGGTGAGATATTCAGCGATCTCCTGGGCGACTTGAGCGGGGCTGAAGACCGATCCCTCGCCGACAATTAGAGATCGAGACCCGTCAATGAGGACGTAGAAAGGAGCCGAACGAATTTGCAGTGCCTCCCACGTCGCGGGCGAGACCACCACCGCTCGATGTTCGGCGCGCCACTCGTCGTGGAGCTCCGCACTCACGACAATGACGTCCACGTGCGAGAGATCGTCGAGATTGCCCTCCACGAAGTCGCGGCAACCGTCGCAGTCGGGCTTCACCGCGACCACCAGAGTCGTGCGATCAAGATTCCGACCCCACGGTGTTCCTTCGAGTGTGAGACCGGTCAGTTCTTTCGGTGCGGGACGCTCTCGGGCTCGATCGAAGGAGTGAACGTGAAACTCGCTCACTCGAACTCGGCGATGACCTCGACGCTGCGACCATGTCCGCACCAACGACACGTCACCGACTCCACGCTGTGCGCGATGACCTCGGGCTCTTCGACGCTGAGGTCGCCCCCCACGCTGTAGTGGTGAAATGAGCGAACCGACGTGGTCTCGACGACGTCAAAGCGGGTCACGTTCCCGCACGCGTTGCAGCGGTAGCGGTTGTTCACGAGACTCACCGTAGCGTTTCGCGTGGTTTATTCGTACCGACGGCGCTGCCACTGGTCAGGCAAGACCTCGTAGGGCGACGCGTCGGGATCTTCGTAGGTATAGACCGTGTCGTAAGGGTCACCTTGGAACACTTGGGCGTTTCGCTCCGAGTCGATCAGGCGACACAGGGCCGCGGGTTGGCGGATGAGCCCGACGGGAAACGTGGCGTCCCTGGTGTCCACGTACACGTAGCCGCGTCGCATCAGGCGTTCAGCGACGCGCTGATCCACCTTGGTCGTGAGGACGTCACGCATCTCAATCGCGGACTGGTAGTGGCGCAACACGCCGCCTTCGACGATGATGCGCTGGCTGGTGACGTGGATCTTGTGCGAACGCCACTGCCAGGTGCGAGTCAGCGTCACCAGAAACAGCGGTAGGACGCCGATCAGCATCAATGCCTCTTCGAAACGGTGAACGTAGACGAAACGGGCCGAGCCTTCGACGACCAACAAGAGCGTGGTCAGCGTGAGGAGAAAGGGCCGAATGACGCCGCGCGAGACCGGCGTCACTGAAATGATGCGAACTTCGCCCTCGCGCCATAGGCCGCGCCTACCCATACCTCCAGCGTAAGGAGTTTTGAGCGCCAATGTGCGCAGGCTCGTCACAGCCGACTCCTAACCTTCGTAGATGACGTCCGCGCCCTCACGCTCATGGTTGCCGACGTACATCGTGCTCGGTATTACGTGGGGATGCTCGTTCCTCTTCATCAAGTACTCACTGGGCTTTCTCACGCCTTTTGGAGTGGCCTTCGGGCGCTGTGCGCTCGGTGCGCTCACGCTTGTCATCATCTCCTTGGTGCGCCGTATTGCGTTACCGCGCGAGTTCATCGTCTGGTGCCACCTCTGGGTGGTCGCCATGTGTCTCAACATCGTGCCGGGAGTCCTCTTTGCCGTCGCCGAAACACGGACTACGTCAATCGTGGCGGGCATCATCAACGCGCTTACGCCTCTCACGACCTTGTTCTTCATCCTGGTCGTCTTTCGTGACGAGAAGGTGAAGCGCTTTCAACTCGTGGGACTCGTCGTCGGTCTGGTGGGAGTCTTTCTCGTCCTCGGCGTCTGGCAGGGACTGGGGTCGAACCCGTGGTGGGCAGTGGCAGCACTTCTCTTCGCCGTGACGCTCTACGGCGTCTCGTTTCCCTACACGCGCCGCTATCTCCTCCCGCGAGGACTCGCCAAAGAGTCGATGGCGTGCGCGCAACTGATCCTGGCCGCGGTCACGTTGCTGCCGGCCTTCGCCGTCGACGGCATGAACCACCACGGTGTCACCATCCACGCCGTCCTGGGCATACTCGCGCTCGGCATCTTCGGCAGTGGGTTCGCCTTCAT
>DATHNV010000109.1:0-4132 GCA_035485615.1 Acidimicrobiales bacterium | reverse complement strand
GCGAACGCGCTCGGGCTCATCGGCGAGCACAACGACTCCAATGTTGCCCTCGCCCTCGCCGCGGTCGCCCTACTCACCGGCACCGATGAGTCCACACTCCGTGAGCGCGTGCGCGCTCGCGCCAGTGAATTCGAGCCACTCTCGGGCCGCCTCACGCTGGTGGCCCACGAACGCGGTGATGGCACAACCGTGCGCTACGTCGACGACGGACTGGCCACCTCGGTGCTGCCGACATTGGCGGCGTTGGATGTCTTTGGCGAGGAACCCCTCGCCCTCATCGCGGGGGGCTTTGACCGCGGCGTGGATTACTCCGAGCTCGCGGTCGCGCTGTGCGCACGAGAGTGCGAGACGACTCTGATCACGATGGGCAACGCGGGCCTGCGCATCGGCGACGCCGTAACCCAGCACTGCCACGACGTCACTCAGCACGCAGCCACCTCCATGGGCGAGGCGGTACACCTGGCGCGCGCCTCGTTGACCCAGGGCGGCGTCGTGTTGCTCTCGCCGGCGGCACCGAGTTTCGACCAGTATCGCAACTGGGAAGAGCGCTCCGCTGACTTCACACACATCGTGCGCGCACTCGTCGACAAAAGTTCCTAGAAAGTATCTGCTCCTCGCGACAGGGACTTAGTCAGACGACGATCTCAACGATCTTCGTCTCACGGCAGAGTCCGTGTTGATGAAGGAGACAGTGTGAGCGATCACGACACCACCACCAGCCACTCGTTTCGTGCCTTTCGTGGCGCATCGGCCGCCCTGCGCATGACGCTTCTCATCGTCTTTGCCATCGTGATCGCGGCCGTCGCCTTTGTCGGCGAAACGCTCGGCCACTCGCGCTCACCGTCCGGGGCTGCGACCATCACGGTGACCGGCTCGGGTACCGTCACCGGGACCCCCAACACCGTCAGCTTTCAGATCGGCGTCTCCACGACCGCCCAGACCGCAAATGAGGCGCTGGCGGAGAACAACCAAAAGACGGCCGCCCTGGAGGCCACGCTGCTCAAGAACGGCATCACCAAGAAAAACCTGCAGACGTCGGGTCTCAACATCTACGACAACACCAACTCGGCCGGCGCCATCATCAACTTCACGGCCGAAGACGACCTCAACGTCACGTCGCACGACATCGCCAAGGTGGGCACCGCCATCGACGCCGCGGCCAAGGCGGTCGGCAACGGCATCCAACTGAGCGGCATCACGTTCTCGATCTCCAACCAGTCGAAGTACCTCGCGGCCGCGCGAGCTCGGGCCATCCGTAACGCTCACACCGAGGCGACCCAGATCGCCAAGGGCGGCGGCACGACGGTGGTCGCGATTGTCAAAGTGATTGACCAAGAGAACACCGGATCGACCGGCATCGTCTACCCCTTCAGCGAGTTTGCGAGTGCGGCCGCGACGAACAAGGTGCCCGTCCAGGCCGGATCCCAGTCGATCAACGTTCATGTGGAAGTCGTCTACAGCCTCGCCAGCTAGACGACTTCGAGAACTCTCTCGCTCTCGGGCGTGAGTGGAATATCGGCGACCTCGTCTTCGGTGGCCGCCCGCTTGCCCAGGTGACGGCGATTGAGCAGTCCGTTCAATACCGCCACCACGAGGCCCACGACGAAGATGATCGTGCCAAAGCACAGCACCTGGGGCGGCAGGCCGACCTTCGCCGCGCCGTAGACGAAGAGCGGGAAGGTCACCGTTGAACCGGCCACGAAGCTCGTGATGACGTAGTCGTCGATCGACATCGCAAAGGCCATCAGGCCCGCTGCCAAGAGCGCCGGCCACAGCAGAGGCAACGTCACGCGCGTGAAGGTGGTGAAGGGCCCCGCGCCTAAGTCGCGCGCCGCGTCCTCAATGGAGGTATCCATGCCCGACAAACGCGCCTGGACCACGACCACCACGTACGCCACGTTGAAGGCGATGTGAGCGATGAGGATGGTGAGCAGACCGGTGTTGAGATTGATCGACAAAAAGAATGACAGCGACGCGGCGCCCACGACGATCGAGGGGGCGGCGATGTCGGCAAAGACCATGGAACTGATGATCCCCTTGAGCCAGAACCGATACCGCGCGAGCGCCATCGACAGCGGTGTGCCGATGGCGACCGAGATCAAGGCGGAGATGACGGCTACCTCAATGGACGTCACGAAGGCGTGCGTCAAGCCGTCGACCTGAGTGAGGTTGCGATACCAGTAGGTCGTAAAGCCGTACCAGGTAAAGGTGATGCGACTAGTGGGCGTGGCGTTGAAGCTGTAGAGGATCATTACCACGATTGGCACGAACGTGATGGCGATGATCAGCCAGAAGAAGCCCGCCAGCCACGGGCTGTGCTTGCGACGATCGAATCCGCGTTCGCTGTCGGCCATCACTACACCAAGTTCTCGATGTTCTGCGTGCCAAACACTCGGGCGTAGATGAACATGATGATGCCGAGCACCACCATCAGCGCCGTCGACAGGGCGGCGGCAACGTTGAACTGCTGGTTCGTGAGATAGGAGTCCTGGATTGCTTGGCCGATGGTGTACGTGTTGACTCCACCGAGCAGCGATGAGACGACCGGGTCACCCACGGTGGTGATGAACACCAAGAGGATGCCCGCAAAGATGCCCGCGCGCGAGAGCGGCAGCACCACGCGCAAGAAGACCTGTCGCCCGTTGGAGTACAGATCACGGGCGGCTTCGAGAATTCGTCCATCCACGCGCTCCAGTGCCACGTAGATAGGCAGCACCATGAAGGCGAGATTGTTATAGACATCTCCGCCGATCACCGCGTTCGAGGTACCCAGGATGTGAAAGCTCTTGGACACTAGGTGCATGTCGCGCAGCGCCGTGATGACGATGCCCTGGTTCGAGAGGACAAAAGACCACATGTCGATGCGGATGACGAAGGACACAAAGAACGAGAGCAGGACCAAGAAGAGCAACGGGCTCTTCCAGCGGTCCCTCACTTTAAAGGCGATGAAGTAGGCCATCGGGTAGGCGATGAGGATTGCGATCACCGTTGAGGCGGCACCGTAGTACAGCGAGCGAAGGAAGAACGTCGTGTAGGGGATATCAGAGTGGACAAATAGTTGCTTGTAGATGGCCCAGTTCCACGTCAGGTGATAGCCCGAGATTGGATTGCCAGTTTCGAGGGACACGATGAGCCCCGAGACCAGCGGCACGAGGAAGAAGGCCAGCATCCACCCTCCGCCCAACAGGCTGAGCGCATAGGGCGAGCTGTGGCGGCGCAGCCAACTCGGGCGCCGGGACTTTGCCGGGCTGGTCGTCGTAGTCGGGCGAACGGCGACGTCGGTCATTCGATGATGGGGTTGTAGGTGTTGTTCCAGGTTTCGTATTCGTCGTAGTCCTTGTACACGTAGTAGGTGTAGGACCGGTTATCGATCGAGGCGGGCGGAAACACCAACGGGCTGTTCGCCACGCCCGGGTCCTTGAGAATGTCTTTGATGTACTGCTGCGCCTCGGGTACGGGACAGACGTAGTTCACCCAATCCTCCACGATGCCCGCGATCTTCGGCGTGTAGTAAAAGTTCATCCAATCGAGCGCGCTCAGGGGATTTTGTGCTTGGCGCGGAATCATCATGTTGTCGTGCCACGTGATCTGACCCTCTTCGGGGACGACGTACTTGAGGTGCGGATAGCCCGACAGGTTCGCTTGAAAGATGTCGCCCGACCACGCCTGGCTGATCCAGGTGTCGCCGTTTTCGAGATGCTGGATGTAACTCTGGTCGTAGTACCCAAGTACGTTCTCGCGCTGCTTTCTCAACCACTTCGTCGACTCCACCCAGTCTTTGGGGGTGGACTCCTCGGGCTTGACGCCCAAACGCAACAACGCCATACTGCCCAACTCGGTGTTGTCGTTCATCATCCCGACGTGCCCCTTGAAGGCGGGATCGGCCAGGTCGTTGAAGCTCGTGATGGGTCGCTTGATGATCTTGGAGTTGTAGGCGATGCCGGTAAAGCCGGTCTGCCAGGTCACCGAGTAGCGATTGCCGGGGTCGTAGTTCGGGCTCTTCACGAGGGGACTTGCGTACTTGGCGAAGTTGGGCAGCTTGGAGTGATCGAGTTCGACCAGAAATTGGTTACTGATCAATTGGGTGAGGTACCAGCCGTTGGTCATGACCACGATGTCGTAGCCCGTCGCC
>DATHNV010000108.1:0-3719 GCA_035485615.1 Acidimicrobiales bacterium | reverse complement strand
CGAGCCGATCGTCGGTATCGAACTGGAGGCCTACATCTTTGTGCCCGATGGCGACGGTTGGAAGCCGTTGGACACGCCCGGCGCCTACGTCTACGGCACGGGCAGCGCGGTCGATCCCTTCGGTCTCATCGACGCGATCTGGAACGCGTGCGCGCAGGCCGAGATTCCCCTGGAGTCAGTGAACTCCGAATACGACACGCCCCAGTTTGAGTTCACGCTGCGTTACAACGACGCCCTGCGAGCGGCCGATGACGTCTTTCTCTTTAAGGTTCTTGCGCGCGAGGTCGCCCAGCGCATGGGTCTGTTGCTCACATTCATGGGCAAGCCGCTCAGCGACCGTGGCGGTTCGGGTCTCCACGTCAACTTCTCGTTCCAAACCGACGACGGGACCAACGCCATCAATGACCACGAGGCGGACGACGGGCTCTCGCCGTTGGCCAAGCACGCCATCGGTGGGCTCCTCAAACATCACCGGGCCCTGGCGGGAATCTGTGCGCCCACCGTCAACGCGTACAAGCGCCTGCGCCCGGCGTCGTTGTCGGGCTACTGGGCCAACTGGGGGTACGACCACCGCGGCGCGACGATTCGAGTGCCGAGTGAGCGAGGCGCCGGTGCGCGGCTGGAACACCGGTTGAGCGATGGCGCAGCGGTCGTGCACAGCACGGTGGCGGCCGTGCTGCAAGCCGCCCGACTCGGTGTCGTCCACGAACTCGACCCCGGCAAGCCCGAAGGTGGCAACGGGCTGGACACCATCGACGCGACGGTCGGCGTGCCGGCCTCGCTCTGGGACGCTCTCAATGAGCTGGAAGCCGACACCGAACTCGTGGAGGCGATCGGCTCAGATCTCGTCTCGCAGCACGTGTCGGTCAAGCGCACCGAGTGGGAGCGCTACGCCGCGGCCACGACGGACTGGGAGATACGCGAGTACTTGCCGTTCCTCTAGCGGGTCTCGACGCGAACCGTTAGCTGCTTGATCCCGCCGATGAAGTTCGAGCGCAGATGTTCGGGTTCGCCCACGAGCTCCACGCGCTTCCAGCGCTTGGCCATCTCTTCGAAGAGCACTCTTATCTCGAGTCGCGCGAGGTGCGCACCGAGGCAGAGGTGCGGACTATGCAGGCCGAAGGCCATGTGGTCGTTGGGAGTTCGGTCGGGGCGAAACTCGTCGGGGCGCTCGAAATGGTCTTCGTCGTAGTTGGCCGACGTGTACCACAGCACCACTTTGTCGCCCGCTTTGAGATGCTTGCCGCGAAGCTCGACATCCGAAGTGAGCGTGCGACGAAAGTGCATCGTGACGGTCGTCCAGCGCAACATCTCTTCGACGAGTTGCTTTCGCTCGTCGAGGTCCATCGTGGGAATGGCGTCGTAGATCTCGGGGCGTTCGATTAGCGCGAGGAGCCCGCCGGTCATCGTGTAGCGCGTGGTGTCATTACCAGCCGCCACCATGAGCGTAAAGAAGTTCTTGAGGGCCAGGTCGTCGAGAGACTCTCCCTCGGCGTTGGGCTCGAGCAAAGCGCTGAGGACGTCGTGAGTAGGGGTGAGGCGCCGTTCCTCGAGTGCCTGGGCTGCATACTCAAAGAGCTCGACGGCGACCGGTGAGCGAAAAGGCAGAAGCCGGTACTCCGACGTGTCGACCTGGTCGACGACGAAGTCGGTGAAGTCAGGGTCCGAGTTGCCAATGAGGGCGTCACCACGGCCCACGAGCCATTCGAGGTCCTCGTCGGGTAGTCCGAGGACGCGTCCCAACATTCGCATGGGAAGTTCACGTGCGACCTCGCGCACGAAATTGAACTCCTTTGAGGTGTCGACGGCGTCGAGGATCTCGGCCGCGAGTTGGCGAACCGCGTCTTCGTATTCGGCGACGGACTTTGGGGCGAAGGGCCGACTAACCAGGCGTCGCAGCTTGGTGTGCTCGGGGGAGTCCATCTCCATCATGGTGCGACGCGCTTCTAGTTCGTCGGCGTCCATATCTTCGAGGCGGATGCCCGAGCGACTCGAGTAGATGTCAGTGGAGCGACTCGCGAGTAGGACGTCGTCGTACTTCGTCAGACTCCAAAAGCCCCTTCCGCCATCGGCCTCTTCGGTCCAGTGAACGGGGTCATGGTGACGAAGCTCGCGAAAGGCGTCGCGCGGGACACCATCGACGTAAGTATCGTGCGACGTGATGTCGACGGCGTGCTCTGACATGGAACCTCCAAGAAAGTTCGCTACCAAACAAGTTTCTAGTACACCGGTCACGATACCGGGCTCTAAGATAAGTGCGTGAGTCGTCCCCTGATTGGAATCTCCGGGCGTCGCTGGCCCGCACGCGCCCTGGGATCGAACGTACCCAAAGCGATGAGCGAGCTGGAGTTCGATCTTCATTTCACTGACTATCCCCGCTCCATCGCCCTGGCCGGCGGTCTGCCCGTCGAACTCACGCGCGACGCCGACGCCGAGGAGATGGTTTCTCACCTTGACGCCCTGGTGCTGACTGGAGGAGCCGACGTCGAACCCTCGCACTACGGGCAGGACCCTGACGACGACTTAGGTGCGATCGAACCAGATCGCGATGCCTGGGAGATGGCCCTGTTGGCCGCCGCTCGAGAAAAGGGCATACCGATCCTGGCCATCTGCCGGGGATTTCAATTGGTGAACGTCGTCTTTGGCGGTACGTTGCGCCAGCACGTTGAGTTGGACGAGGGCGCGGGTCACCCTCAGTGGGATGTCGACGGACACACCGCGACTCACGAGGTCAATGTGGTCGAGGGAACTTTGACCTCAAGTCTCTACGCGGGCGAGATTGGCGTGAACTCACTTCACCACCAAGTGCTCGACGAAGTGGGGGAGGGACTCATCGTCACGGCGAAGGCGAGCGATGGCGTCGTGGAGGGTTTCGAGACACCCGACGGATCGATTGTGGCCGTTCAGTGGCATCCCGAACTCTTAGACAAGCCGGATCCGACCTTCCAGTGGGTAGTGCGCGCCGCAAAGGAAAGACTCGCTCAGGATTGATCCTTGACGGCGGTCGTTTGAACCCATACGGTTGAGCGATCAGTCGAGACGAAGTCTCGCAAACCGGGGGGATCACATGGCGAACGAGCAGCGTACGACGCTCGGCGGAAAGCGCAAGCTCACACTGATCGACACGATTGCCCAGTCGGTCGGACTGATGGGCCCTGTGTTCTCCATTGCCTTCTTGGTTCCCCTCGTGGTGGGACTCAGCAGCGCCTCAGGAAACGGTGCGGGCAACGCCGCGCCCCTGGCGGTCGTGATCGCGGGCGTCGGTGTGCTGGGTCTTGGGTGGATTATCGCCGAGTACACGCGCAAGATCCAACGCGCCGGCTCACTCTACGACTACGTCTCTGATGGCCTCGGCGGGCGGATCGGCAGTGCCGCGGGTTGGCTGTACTACGTGGGCATCCTGGCCCTGGGAGCGGGCATCCTGCCCATGATTGGCGGCACCATCCACGACACGGTCCTGGGCGAGTTCAACAAGGCGCCCCTACCGTATTGGACCTGGGATCTGCTCCTGTTTCTCTTGGTCGGAACGGTTATCTACCTCGGTGTTGCGTTGTCGACCCGGGTGCAGTTGACCCTGGCCCTTATCTCGGTCACCGTCGTGCTCGTGTACTCGATTTTCGTGATCGTTCAAAGTGGGGGCATCCATCACGTGGCGACGGGGTTCTCCATCAGTAGCTCGCCGCTGCACCTCAAGGGCGTGCTCTTCGGCGTGCTCTACG
>DATHNV010000107.1:0-3535 GCA_035485615.1 Acidimicrobiales bacterium | reverse complement strand
CTCGCCACCACGGTCTCGTAGCCGAGTCGCTCGAGGGACTCCACGGCGACCACCTGGTTGATCTCGTTGTCGTCGACGACGAGTACGCGCCGCTCCGACCCAGGCGACTTCATCCCTACGAACTTCGCAACGGCCAGGTCTCCAGACCGGCGCGGCTCCGGCGTCGGGAGACGGCCAGCGAGGAAGTTGTAGAGCTCGGAGAATCGGACTGGCTTTTGGATCTGCTCGATGCCAGGCGCCTCCCGCTGCGCCGCTTCGCGCATCGTCGTCAGCACGGCGATGGGCAAGGTCGCCGTGGACTCTTCGCTGCGAATGCGCCGCACCGCCTCGATCAGTTCTGCTCCGATCACCGCCGCCAGATACGGGCGCCCCTCACGGCTAGCCGCGTGGACGGCGGCCACCGCCGATGCGGCGTCGTGGTAGACGTCCCAACCAAGCCCCCACTCCTGAAGGTGCTCGGCAATGACCTCGCACCAGTGCGTGCTGGTCTCGGCCACCAGCACGCGGCGCGAGGCTTTCCACTCGGGCGGACTCGGGAGCTCGGGCGCCTCCTGGGAAGATACGCCGAACCTCACGGTGAACGTGAATGTGCTCCCCTGATCGACCTCGCTCGTGACCCCGATCTCGCCCCCCATCATGTTGACCAGGCGCCGGCAGATGGCGAGCCCCAGCCCTGTACCGCCGTACTTTCGGGACATCGAGCCGTCCACCTGGGAGAACGCCTCGAAGAGCTTCGGCAAGTCGGTCGCCGAGATGCCGATCCCCGTGTCGCGAATCGTCGCACGCAACACGACCTGCTCCGCATCTATCGTGGGGGCGGTCAACTCGACGAAGATTTCACCTTTGTCGGTGAACTTCACCGCGTTGCCCACGAGGTTCGTGAGCACCTGCCGGAAGCGATCGGCGTCGCCGACGACCAACGCGGGCACTTTCGGCTCGATTCGCAGGACGAGGTCGACGCCCTTCTCCTCGGCGCGGCCTGTGAAGAGAGCCGCCACCTCGTGGGTCACTGCCGCGGGCTGAAACGAAGTGGCCTGGAGCGAGTATTTGCCCGCTTCCATCTTTGAGACGTCGAGAATGTCGTTGATGATGGTGAGGAGGCTGTTGCCCGAGGACTCGATGAGCTCGAGGTAGCGCTGGGCCTTGTCCGCGAGCGGCATCGCGCGGAGCAGGCGGGTCATGCCGAGAACGCCGTTCATCGGCGTTCGAATCTCGTGGCTCATGTTGGCGAGAAATTCGCTCTTCAGGCGATCGGCGGCCACGGCACGTTCGGTCGTGACCTCGAGCCGGACCATGGCCTCCTCGTTGGCCTCCAACATGTGGTTGAACGCGCTTGCCAGTACCTCGACCTCGTCGCCGCTCTGAATGTCGACACGGACGCCGCGTTCTCCCTGCGCAATTCGATTCGCGGCCCCCGTTAGACGCGCGACCGGATCGGTGATGACCGCGGCCGCCCGAGTCACGAGCGCGATGCCCAACACGAGGACGCCGATCGCCACGCTGGCGATTGTCGCCAGCGCCGCCACGAGGGAGCTTACCGCGCGGGACCGAGCCTGCTCGACCGCCTGCTGGGCGCGACGATCACTCAATCCGTAGACAATCACGCCCAGGTGCTCGTGATCATCGCTGGACACGACCGGTGCGGAGGACTCCTGAATCTCGAGACCGTTGCGCCGCACGGCGTGCGTGTTCCCTGGATTCGCGACGAACGAGTACGGGTCGGTGTGCAGATCCCGCTTGAGGCGGGTCGCGTCGTCGTCTGCCGCCATCGTGGGGTGCGGCGAGGACGTCGCGTACACCCAGAGCTTGCCGTCGTCGCCCACGAAGGCGCCGTAGACGAGGTCCGGGTCGCGCTGCAGGGCCCCCTCCACCAGATCGCGCACGTCTTTGAACGCGTTGTCCGATACGAGGCTCCTCAGCGCGAGCGCCTGACTCTGGACGAGCGCCTGACCCTTGCTCGCCACGGCGTCGCGAATGTGCGACTCGATTTCGGCGAGCTGTCGTGTCGAGGCGCCGTAACTGGTCCACGCGACGGCCGCCATGGTCACGAGGCTGATGAGCAACATCGCGCTCACGGTCATCTGAAGGAGCTTGGCTCTCAGCGTGCGATTCGGTACGCGCATAACGCCCATCTGTCTTCGTCGCCCCTCTCAAGTTTCGACTGTGCCGACCCGTTACTTATCGTTAAGTACGGACGGAGGAGTTGAAGAATGAATGCAACGCGTCGGGGGCTCGTCATCGACGACGACGACATCTCCCGCGAGCTTCTCGCATCGACCTTGAGGGAGGGGGGATTCAAGGTGTTCGAGTTGCCCTCGCCCATCGGCGCGACCCAGCTGCTCGTCCGGGAAGCGTTGCCTCTGCTCATCTTGGACCTCCAGATGCCGGACATGAGCGGCGACAAGCTCGCCCGCCTGCTGCGCAAGAACCACCGCCTCCATTCGCTCGCCATCCTGCTCGTCTCGGGCGGTGATGAACGCGATCTTCACCGAATCGCAACGGAGGTGGCCGCAGATGGGGTGGTTCTGAAGCGAAACGTCCGCGACGGCCTTCTCAGCGCCGTCAACCGGGTGCTCCTCTCGCGTGCGAGCCGCGGGTGAGAGGGGGGCCCGCTACAACGATCACGGCCGCACGCGGTTCGCCAAGGTCGAGCCGTTCAGGGTGTACGAACGAACACCACCGTAGACGGACGCACCCGTCTGGGTGGAGAGACAGTAATTTCGGCCACCAGGCGCCGCACGGTCGGCTTGCGAAACGACCACGGATGGTCCGGGTGTATGCTGTTTGGTTGGGAAAAAGGCTTTCCGAGGGATTCCGGCGCCGCCCTTCAAAGGACCTGGTGTCCCATCCACGGCTCCGAGTCGACGTGTTCGTTCGATCCGATTCCAGCGGGCACCTACGCGGTCGCCTGCTTTCACGACGAAAACGGGAACGGCACGTGCGATACCGGGGTTTTGGGCATTCCCACGGAGGGAACGGTCGTGTCCAATGAGCCGAAGGGGTTTCTGGGACCGCCGCGCTTCAAAGACGCGGCGTTTTCGTTTCCGGGTCACCCAACCGAGCTTTGCCTGCGAATGGGCTATTGATAGGCGTCACGCACGCTACGGCGCGAGGCGCGCGAAGGCTGGCAGCGCGACGTCCAACGATGCGGCTCGATCAACATGCGCAGGACGAACTTCGCGTCCCGAAGAGTTCTCGATCCTTCTCGTCGCCGATGAACCGACCATCGACACGGTGCGGTCGGGCCTGGCCTTGATCCTGATCTTGCCCGCGTAGGCCCCATGGTCTGCGCGCGATCGTGGCCCCTATCTACGCCGTCACGACGACACTGGCCGGTCACTGGCCGGACGGTTACTTTGGAGACCTTGTTCCAGACTCTATTATCCGACGAGTGCTCAACGCGGGCACATCGAATCTTTTGGGACAGGTTGTCGGTGGGCGGTCGATCGGACAGATCAATGGGCACGGCGATCATGGGCGGCTCGCTACCGCGCGCAGGACGAGGACGTTGCCACCCGGAATGGATCGTCGCGAT
>DATHNV010000106.1:0-3405 GCA_035485615.1 Acidimicrobiales bacterium | reverse complement strand
TCCTCCACGCGCCGACGTTATTGGCTTCATGGACGTCGCGCTGCCGCGGTTGTCGCTGTGGAAGAATCACGCTCATGTCAACGTCAGAACACGAATACGAGCAAGCCCTGGCGCGCTCGAGTGAGTACGCCCGCGAGTGGTTGGACTCGGTAGGCACACGTCGCGTGGCACCCCGCGCGAGCGCAGATGACCTTCTTACCGTCTTTGGAGGTCCCCTTCCTGAGCATGGTTCGAGTGCGGGCGACGTGGTCGACCTGCTGGCGACGGGTGCGGAGCCCGGGCTCATGGCGATCGGATCCGGCCGTTTCTATGGCTGGGTGATGGGCGGTACGCTGCCCGCCGCACTCGGCGCGGATTGGCTCGTGAGCGCGTGGGATCAAAACGCGGGTCTTCGCTACGCCACGCCCGCGGTGGCCGCTCTTGAAGAGGCTGCTGCTGCGTGGCTGTTGGAACTTCTCGGTCTTCCCTTGGGGGCGGATGTCGGCTTCGTAACGGGTGGCACGATGGCGAACTTCACCGGCCTCGCCGCCGGTCGGTTCCAGGTACTCGATCAAGTGGGCTGGGACGTCAACGCAAAGGGGCTCACGGGTTCGCCCCGTGTTCATGTGCTGGTGGGAGCCGAGCGCCACGACACGATCGACCTGTCGCTTCGCTACCTCGGCCTCGGCCATCCCACCGAGGTGGACGCCGACGATCAGGGTCGTATCAAGCTCGACGCATTGGCTACGGGGTTGGATCAGGTTCCCGAAGGAGCCCCGATCATTGTCTGTCTCCAGGCCGGCAATGTTCACTCGGGCGCGTTCGATTCGTTTGAACCGGCGATCGAACTCGCGCGTCGGCGAGGAGCCTGGGTCCACGTGGATGGCGCATTCGGGCTGTGGGCCGCGGCCTCTCCATCTCTCGCCCCACTCGCTGAGGGACTGTCGGGTGCGGACTCGTGGGCGACCGATGCCCACAAGACTCTCAACGTTCCCTACGACTGTGGCATCGCGATCGTTGCCGACCCTCGCGCGATGCGCTCGACTTTTGGGGTGCACACCGATTACTTGATCAGCGACGAAACGGGAGTGGGGGACCCCTCCGAGAAGGTGCCCGAGCTCTCGCGACGCGCGCGCGGTGTCCCGGTGTGGGCCGCGCTTCGGTCGCTCGGTCGCTCGGGCGTAGTTGATCTCGTCGATCGACTCGTGCGCAACGCTCGGTCAATCGCCGAAGGACTGAATGCGATCGAGGGTGCCGAAGTCCTCAACGACGTCGTCTACACCCAGGTGTGCGTGGCCTTCGAAAGTGACGAGCGCACCCGTGAAGTCACCCAGCGCATCATCGCCGATGGCGCGACGTGGATGTCGGGATCGCGCTGGAGGGGTCGAGACATCGTGCGCGTGTCGGTGAGCAATTGGACCACCGATGACGACGATGTTCGCCTCTCGATCGAGGCCGTGCAAAGGGCTGCCGCCAGGTAACTAGCTGCCCGTGTAGTACTTGTCGGCGACGCCGAGAGCTCGATCGAGTCGCGCCAGGCCGTCGCGCGCTTGCTCGTCGGTCACGGTGCACGGCGGAACGACGTGAATGCGATTGAAGTTGTTGAAGATCAACAGACTTTCGTTGCGACACGCCGCCAGAATCTCATTCATCGCCGGTGACGTCCCGCCGTACGGAGCGAGGGGTTCCCTGGTCGCTCGGTCGCTCACGAGATCAAGGGCGAAGAAAACGCCGAGTCCGCGCACCTCACCGATGATGCGGTGCTTGGCGGCGAGCTCCTCAAGGCCGGGACGCAGCACCTCATCGCCGATTCGTCGTGCGTTGTCGATGATCCCTTCGCTCTGCATTGCCTCCATGCTCGCCACGGCTGCAGCACAGGCGAGCGGGTGGCCCGAGTAGGTCAAGCCGCCCGGGTAGACCCGATCGTTGAAGGTGGCCGCGATGGCTTCGTTGATGACGACGCCACCTAAGGGGACGTACCCGGAGTTCACACCTTTGGCGAAGGTGACCAGGTCGGGCTTGACGTCGTGGTCGATGTACCCGAACCACGAGCCGGTGCGACCGAACCCGCACATCACCTCGTCGGCGACGTAGACGATGCCGTAGCGGTCACAGATCTCGCGGACACCGGCGAGGAATCCCTTCGGCGGGACCATGATGCCGGCGGTACCGGGGATCGACTCGAGGATGATGGCGGCAAAGGAGCTCGGGCCTTCGAACTGGATGAGACGATCGAGGCTGGCCAGTGCGCGGTCGCGTTCTTCGTCTTCGGTCGTGGCCCCGTACGCCGAGCGATAGAGGAAGGGCCCAAAAAAATGGACCGCGCCCTCGGTGCCGTAGTCGTTGGGCCAGCGTCGGGGGTCGCCCGTCAGGTTGATGGACGTCGAGGTGGCGCCGTGGTAGCTGCGGTACGCCGAGAGGACCTTGTAGCGACCGGTGTGCAGGCGCGCCATGCGGATCGCGTGCTCCACGGCTTCGGTGCCGCCGTTCGTGAAGAACACCTTGGTCGCGCCGTCGAAGGAGTGGTCGAGAATGAGTTCAGCCGCTCGATAGCGGGACTCGTAGCCGTGCTGGGGCGCGATGGTGCTCAGCACGCCCGCCTGCTCCTGGATGGCGCGGACCACCGAGGGGTGCTGGTGTCCGATGTTGGTGTTCACCAGTTGCGAGGAGAAGTCGAGGTAGGTCGTGCCATCGATATCGGTGACGTAGACGCCCTTGGCGTCTTTGATCATGAGTGGGTTGAGGGAGCCCTGCGCAGACCAGGAGTGAAAGACGGACGCCTTCTCTCGTTCTTGGGGGCTCAGGGTGGATCGGTCAGTTGACATGACACCCTTTCTAGTTCGTAGCGACCGTCAGACCGATTTCACGCGATAGCGCAAGTGCACGGCGCCCGACTCGAAGCGTCGTTCGCTGATGAGCTCGAGGGGTATTGGCCCCTCGTCGGGCAGTGCCCGCAGGCCCGCACCCCTGATGATGGGTTGCAGGAAAAGGTGGCACTCGTCGATGAGTCCGGCGCGAAACGCGGCGGACGCGAGGGTCGGTCCGTTGATCGAGATATTTCTCTCGGCGCTCGACTTCATCTGGACGATCGCGTCGGGGTCGAACGTTCGCTCGAGCCGGGTGCGGGCGCTCGACACGTCGGACAAGGTGCTCGAGTAGACGACCTTGTCGGCACGGCGCCACATGCGGGCGAACTCCGCATCGAGGGGATCAGTTTCTTCGTCCGGCTCGGCCGTTTCCCAGTAGCGCATCGTCTCGTACATTCGTCGCCCGTAGAGGTAGGTGCCGAACTCTGTCTCGAGCTCGTTCGCGGCGGCCATCATTTCGTCGTCGGGCGCCAACCACTCGAACGCGCCCGACGGGTCCGACATGAAGCCGTCCAGTGACGAAACTGCTGCGTAGATGAGCTCAGCCATCAGGGCCAAG
>DATHNV010000105.1:0-3052 GCA_035485615.1 Acidimicrobiales bacterium | reverse complement strand
GTGCTTGGCCGCGAGCCACGTCGCGACGTGCTCGGCCTCTTGTTCGTCGGTGTCGTACACGCGCACGAGGGGAATATCGCCCTCGTCTTTGGCTGGCTCGATGCCACGCGCGCCCGGTTCGAGCAGCGTGTTAGCGACCGCGATGATGTTGGCCGTGGATCGATGATTGCGCGTGAGATCGAGCACCACGGTGTCGGGCCAAGTCGCCACGATGTCGGTCATCAGCGAAGGTGCGGCGCCGTTGAACCCGTAGATGGACTGGTTGGGGTCGCCCACGCAGAACAGATCGGGGTCGTCGCCGGCCATCTGGCGCAGCAGCATGAACTGCAGAGGATTCATGTCTTGGGTCTCGTCCACGTAGAGGGCGCGGTTGCGGTAGCGAAACGACGCCAACACGTCGGGCTCGTCACGCAGCAGCGTGATCGCTTCGCTCAAGAGCAGGTCGAAGTCGACCTGACCGCGACTTCGCGTCAGACCCACGTACCGGTCCAGGATCTCGGCTAACTGCGCCGGCGGCAGCGGAGCTTCGCGGCGCTGGCGGCGCGCGTTTTTCGCGTAGGTCGCGCCGTTGAATCCCTGACTGAGCGCCCATCCGATCTCTTGCTCGAGGCGGGGCAGTTGCCAATCTTCCAACTTGAGCTCGCCGCTCTCACGTAATTGAATGGCGAGCGCGCTCACCAGCTTTCGTCGATTCGGTTCGAGCGTGAGGGGTCGTAGGTGGTGGTCGTTGCGGTACTGGGTGACGATGTTGAGCGCCGCTCGGTGAAAGGTGCCAGCTCGCACGTCGCGCACACCCGCGCGAAAGAGACGTTTGCGCAACTCGTCGCCAGCCTTGCGCGTGAAGGTCATCGCCAGAATCTGGTCGGGCTCGGTCTCGTGATCGGCCACGCGCCGTTGGATTCGCAGGGTGAGCACGTGAGTCTTGCCCGACCCCGCGGTCGCCCTCACCAAAAGGCGTCGGGCGGGCGACATCACGGCCTCGCGCTGCTCGGGCGTGAGGCCGATGAGTAGGTCGTGTGAGAAGTTTGCCTCGTCCATCGCTCCCTGCACGCTAATGGGAGGTCGTGACGTAGTTCAGGGTGCCGGATGCACCTCACTAACCTCTATACGTGCTTCGTAGCTACGGCGACTCGCAGGTGTTTGGGGAGACCTACGGCACCGGACCCATCCGCGTCGTGTGGCTCCATGGCTGGGCTCGACAAGCTCACGACTTCACTGCGGCGGCCCAACTCCTGGCTGATCGGGGATTTGCGTCCGTCGCCCTCGACCTGCCCGGTTTTGGCTCGTCGCCCGCCCCTAAGTCCGCGGGTGGGGCCCAGCTATACGCCGAGTTGATCTTGCCCACCGTGCGCGAGGTCTCCAACTCACCCCTGGTGGTGGTGGGTCACTCCTTCGGCGGGCGGGTGGGGCTGCTGCTCGCGAGCGAGCACCCCGAACTCGTCAAAGAACTGGTGCTCACGGGCGTACCGCTGCTTCGACTCGGCCCGACGAGGCGATCGCCACTGGCGTACCGCGTCGTGCGCTTTCTCGCGGGACACCATCTCATCAGCGACGCGCGACTCGAAGCCGCCCGCCAGAAGTACGGGTCGAGTGACTATCGCAACGCGAGTGGCGTGATTCGCGACGTGCTAGTCGCCACGATGCAGGAGAACTACGAGGCGGCCCTGTCGTCGCTGCGCACGCCCGTGACATTCCTCTGGGGTGAGGGAGACCGAGAGGCCCCGCCCGAGGTGGCCGAGCGCGCGGCGGACATGGTGACGTCGTCGTCCAACGTACGGGTTCTTGCGGGGGTGGGCCACTTCGTGCCCCTCGAAGCCGCCGAGGAGCTCGTCGACGTGACCACGAGGGCGATTCGTTCGTGACGGTCGCTCGCGTCATCATCTTGAGTGCGTTGCTCGTCGCGGCGTACTGCGCGCAGATGGCCCGCTGGCTGAGGGTCCTGCAGCGAGAGCACTACGACGCGTCGTCGTTGATGCGCTTTCTCGCGCGCTGGTCCTCACCCCAGCGCCCGAGCGCGAAGGCGAACCTGGGGGCTAAGCCGCGACGACCCTTTACGCTCAGTCACGTCCTGATCGTGGCGATTTTCGTGACGATCGTGCTGCGCGCCTGGGACTCGCTCGTCGTCGCGGCCTCGCTCTACGGGCTGTTCTGTCCGTGGGGGCTCCCACTGCGCGGTCGCACCGGTCGACTGGAGTGGACGCGGCGCCTTCGCACCACGGCCCTGGTCGCCACGTTCGTCTCGCTGGTTATCGCCGGGGTCGCCGCCCTCGCGCCGCACCCGTTCCTCGGCGCGGTCGTCATGGTGTTGGCGGTGAATCCGATGCTCGATCTGGTGACGAGGGCGCTCAAGCCGATGGAAGATCGTCGCGCGCAGCGCTTCGTCGATCAGGCCGTTCGCCGGCTGTCGTCCATCGCGCCGCGCGTGGTGGCGATTACCGGCTCGTACGGCAAGACGTCCACCAAGAACTACCTCGCCACGTTGCTCGGTACGACCATCGGGGTGGTCGCGTCGCCGCGCAGTTTCAATAATCGCGCGGGTCTGTCGCGCGCGATCAACGAGAACCTGGCCGAGGGGACGCGGATCTTTATCGCCGAGATGGGCACCTACGGCCCGGGGGAGATACGCGAGCTGACGTCGTGGTGTGCGCCGGAGATCGCTGTGGTCACCGCCATTGGTCCGGTCCATCTCGAGCGCATGGGGAGCCTGGAAGTCATCGAAGGCGCCAAGCGCGAGATCACCGAACGCGCGTCCACGGTCGTACTCAACCTCGACGACGCGCGGCTCTCCAGTTGGGTGAGCGATCTGCGCGCGCAGGGCAAACGAGTGGTCACCGCCGGATCAAAGATGGTGGACGCCGACGTGCGCGTCGCGGTCGTTCGCCACCAGTGGCACGTGAGCGTCGGTGGGCACGTCATCACCGAGCGCGACGCGATCGTGGGCGTGCAGCCGACGAACCTGGCGTGCGCACTCGCCGCGGCTCACGAACTCGGTGTCGACACCGCGACCCTCGCCGCGCGCCTCTCCGACGTGCAGCCGGTCGCCAATCGGCTC
>DATHNV010000104.1:0-3675 GCA_035485615.1 Acidimicrobiales bacterium | reverse complement strand
GTGAACTTCGTCGACTACTTCCAGGCTGGAGAAGGCGTCTACGTGAAGAAGAGCTCGAGCGCCAAGTTCACGGGATTCAGCAGTTTCTGCGGCCAGAAGGTCGCCGTAGAGACCGGCACAACGGAGCAGACAGACGCCACGGCCGCCTCCAAGGCCTGCCCCTCGGGCAAGAAGATTGACGTCTTGGCGTTTCCGACCCAGACCGAAGCCAACACGGCCGTGAGTTCGGGCCAGGCGACATACGGATTCTTGGACTCGCAGATCGCCGACTACGTGGTCGCCACGTCGAAGGGCCTCTTTAAGTCAGTTGGCAGTGCGGTCAATGTAGCTCCGTACGGCATCGCCACTCCCAAGACCGCCGCCGGTGCTGGCCTGGCCAAGGCCATTCGCGCGGCCGTGAAGACCCTCATTGCGAATGGCACCTACAGCGCCATCTTGAACAAGTGGGGCGTTGAAGCGGGCGCCATTCCGACCTCCAAGATCGTGATCAACGGGGCCACTTCCTAAGCGATTCCGAGAACCGACTAGAAACAGACCACTCGCATGGCGACGAACGGGGACGAACCACTCAAGGTCGTCCCCGTTCGTCATTATTGGCAGTGGGTCGGCGCGGCAGTCGCCTTGCTGTTGGTGGCGATGCTGGTCCACACCTTGTTGTCCCAAGTTCCGGACGGTCGTTACGTCTGTCAGAGTTCCTCGGGATCGCGTCACTGTGTCCAGCAACTTGAGTGGCGCTTTGGCTGGAACGTCGTAGGAAAGTACTTCACGTCGTCCGAGGTGCTTCGCGGACTTGTGGTGACACTCGAAGCCACGCTGATAGCGATGGCGGCGGGCATTGTTCTCGGCGTCACCATCGCGGTCATGCGACTGTCGAGCAATCGACTGCTCTCGACGACTGCGTGGCTCTACACCTGGTTCTTTCGGGGCACGCCCGTGTACGTGCAGATATTGCTCTGGTTCAACATTGGCGCTCTGTATCAGAGTTTCCGACTCGGTGTGCCGTTCCTGCATTACGACTTCTTCCACGTGTCGGCGAACTCCCTCTTCACGCCCCTCACGGCCGGAATCTTTGCTCTTGGTCTCAACGAGGGTGCCTATATGTCGGAGATCGCCCGGTCCGGCCTCATCTCGGTGGACGAGGGTCAGATTGAAGCGGCGACGTCGATTGGAATGACCCGGGCTCAGACGCTGCGTTTGGTCATCCTGCCCCAGGCGATGAGGGTGATCATTCCGCCCACGGGGAATGAAGTGATCTCAATGCTCAAGACGACATCTCTGCTGAGTGCGGCCGGGGTGATCGAGTTGACGGGCGCGGCCAGCAATATCTCTGCGACCAACTACGAAGTCGTCCAGTTGCTCATTACGGCAAGCCTCTGGTATTTGATCTTCACGACCGTCTTGTCGATCGGTCAGTTCTACCTCGAGCGGCACTTCGCAAAGGGGGCCCTGCGGACTCCGCCGCCAACACCTATTCAACGTATTCGAACCGACCTGCGCGGCATTCTCTCGAAGTTTCGAATGCATCAAGGCGTACCGAGGACCACGTGAGCACCCCGATGGTCGACGCGCGCGACGTCTACAAGTCGTACGCGGGAGTCGAGGTGCTCAAAGGCGTCACCCTGACGGTCAGTCGAGGAGAGGTGACGTGTCTCATCGGACCGTCGGGCTCGGGCAAGAGCACGTTTCTTCGCTGTATCAATCACCTCGAGAAGCACGACGCGGGTGAACTGTTTGTCGACGGCAACCTGGTGGGGTACGAGGAGCGCAACGGCCGACTGTACGAGCGCAACAACAAAGAGATCTGCCACGAGCGTTCCCAGATCGGCATGGTGTTTCAACGGTTCAACCTCTTTCAACACCTCACGGTGCTCGACAACGTCGTGATCGGTCAGGAGAAGGTCAAAGGAACCAGCGAAGATGTCGCCGTCGAGCGAGCCCGCCAACTGTTGGCGCGAGTCGGCCTTGACGGGAAGGACAAGTTCTATCCGAGCCAACTCTCCGGCGGCCAACAACAGCGGGTAGCGATTGCCCGCGCGTTGGCGATGGAGCCCAAGCTCATGCTCTTTGACGAGCCCACATCGGCGCTGGACCCCGAGTTGGTCGGTGAGGTGCTGGACGTCATGAAGGATCTCGCTCAGACCGGTATGACCATGATGGTCGTAACCCACGAAATGAACTTCGCCCGGGAAGTCGCAGACTCGCTGTACTTCCTCGACCACGGCGTGATCGAGGAGTCGGGTAACCCCCGCGAAGTCCTTTCCGCACCGAAGTCCGAGCGCTTGGCCAGTTTTCTGTCCAAGGTGCTGTAACTGTCGGCAGTTAGTAGATTCCTGCCTAGGACGTGACTCCCTAAAGAGTTGGTTAAGACTCCGTCGGTGGCGGTTCACTCCACAAGGGGGACGAAGATACTTGAGCGTGAACGTATTGGTCATCGAAGACGACGAGCCCATCGCGCGCGCCCTGGTCAATGGGCTTCGTCGCGCGGAGTTCGACGCTCGATCGGTCGGCACGGCTGCTGAGGCGCTCAACGCCCTGCCGACCGACTTCATACTCCTTGATCTCAGCTTGCCCGATCGTGACGGCGTCGACCTGTTCCACGGCCTGCGCGCGCTCACGCAGGCCCCGATCATTATGGTGACCGCTCGGGGTAGCGAGGAGGACCGGATCGCCGGTCTCGATCTGGGCGCCGACGACTACGTTGTCAAGCCATTTGGCGTGCGCGAGCTCGTCGCCCGGATCAACGCGGTGCTGCGCCGCGCGAACGCGAGAGAGACGGAGCCGACTCCCGTGCAGCATCTCAATGGCGTCGAGATCGATCGTCGCGTGAGGACGGTTCGCTCGTCGGGTCAGCTCGTTGCGTGCACGCCCAAGGAGTACGGAATCCTGGAGTTTCTCGCGCGCGATCCCGGAAAGGTGATCACGCGCCAGCAGCTTCTCGACGGAGTGTGGGGCCCTCACTGGTATGGCGCGACCAAGATGATTGATGTCCACGTCGCGTCCCTGCGTCGCAAGCTCGGCCAGCCGCGGTTCATCGAGACCTTGCGCGGAGTGGGTTTTCGCATCGTTCTCGATCAATGAGGCGTCGGCTTCTCGCGGGGTTCGTTCTCTTCGCGGTACTTGCCACGGCGTTGCTGGTCGTACCGATCGGCGTGACCCTCCAGGTGCACGAAGGTTCGAACACGTTGCGCGGTCTTAAGCGCGACGTGCGGGCTCTCTCGGTCCTTATGACCGACGCGCTCAATCACGATGACATTGCCCGCGCGGTCGTGCTCACGCACTCCTACACCGTGACGACGGGTCGTCAGGTCCTGGTCGTGGCGACGAGCGGCGTGATCCTCTCGAGCACCAAGGACTACCACGCGAGACTCATTACGATCGCCGACCGGACGAGTTTCTCGGGCAGGTCGGGTACGTCGCTCGACAATGACAAGGACGGTCCGCAGTACTACGCGGCAGTGGAACTGCGAGGTGTGCGAAGGTTTGATCACGCCGTGCTATTGATGACGTCGCCGGTGAGCGTGGCGAACAACCACGTTCACGAGGAGTGGCGCGACCTCGTGCTCTATGGCCTGTTGATGCTCGCTTTGGCCTGCGGCTTTGGCGTAGCCATTTCCGGATCCCTCGTCCGGCCCCTTCGGCGCATCGCCCGCGACGTCGAAGCGGTGGGTCACGGCG
>DATHNV010000103.1:0-2891 GCA_035485615.1 Acidimicrobiales bacterium | reverse complement strand
CTTGACGCCGCTCGTCACCGCGGAGAGGCTCTCCATCTCGTAGCCCGCCGCCCCGGCGAGTATTCGCGCGAGCGTGGTCTTGCCCGTTCCGGCCGGCCCCCAGAGGATCATCGAGGTGAGCTGACGAGTCTCGACCAACCGGCGCAGCGGTCCCTGGGGGCCGACCAAATGCTCCTGGCCGACGATCTCATCCAGAGTGGTTGGCCGCAGTAGTTCGGCTAACGGCGCCGCCGTGCGCAGGCGCTCCGTAACGGACTCATCAAAGAGTGACGTGGTTCACGTCGCTTTCGTAAAGCGCACGTGCAGGTCACGCAACTGGCGCTCGGTGATGTTCTTGGGCGCACCGGTCATGAGATCCGCCCCCGACTGGGTCTTCGGGAAGGCGATGACCTCGCGGATGTTTTCCTCGCCGGCGAAGATCGCCACGAGTCGGTCGATGCCGAAGGCGAACCCCGCGTGGGGCGGCGCGCCGTAGCGAAACGCGCCCAAGAGAAAGCCGAAGCGATTCTGGGCTTCCTCGTCGCTAATACCCAGTGCGCTAAAGACCCGTGACTGGATGTCGGCGCGGTGAATCCGTACCGATCCGCTCCCCAGCTCCCATCCGTTGAGCACGAGATCGTAGGCCTGCCCGCGCACCTTAAGCGGGTCCGTGTCAAGGAGTGCAAGATCCTCGGGGTGAGGCATCGTAAAGGGGTGATGAGCGGCCTCTAGGTTGCCGTCCTCGTCGCGTCCCACGAACATCGGAAAGTCCGTCACCCAGACGTAGTGGTACGGACCCTCGCCCACCGGCGGCGAGCCGATCGCCACGCGCAACGCGCCGAGCACGTGGCAGGCCAGTTCGTACTCATCGGCCACCACCAAGACGAGATCACCCTCCACCGCTCCGTCCACGCTCGACAACGCAGCCGCTTCGGGTTCACTGAGGAAGCGAGCCAGTGGCGAGTCGAGTCCGTCGCTCGTGATGCGGAACCACGCCAGACCCTTCGCACCAAGACTCTTGGCCTGGTCCGTCAACTGGTCCAGACGGGAACGAGCAAACGTTGCCCCTCCCGGCACGCGCATTGCCTTGACCACGGGCGCCGAGAACGCCTTGACCTCGCTGTGTGCGAACACCTCCGAGAGATCAAAGAGCGTCATGCCGAATCGAAGATCGGGCTTGTCGGTGCCGTAGCGATCCAGCGCGTCGGCCCAGGTCATCGTTCCGATCTCACCTGGCCGCTCGCCGGTGGCGACTTCGGCCGCGTCCAGGACCGCGCGCGAGACGAAGGCCAGCACGTCGTCCTGGGTCACGAAGCTGGCCTCGATGTCCATCTGGGTGAACTCAAACTGACGATCCGCGCGCAGGTCCTCGTCGCGCAGGCACCGGGCAATCTGGTAGTACCGGTCGAGTCCGCCGACCATCAACAACTGTTTGGCGATCTGGGGACTCTGGGGCAGCACGTAGAACTCACCGGGGTGCAGGCGCGACGGTACGACGAACTCACGAGCTCCCTCGGGTGTGGGGGCCCAGAGAAGCGGTGTCTCGACCTCACAGAACCCCTGGTCGTCCATGGCCCGGCGGAGAGCCGCGTTGACCCGTGCGCGAAGCCGAAGGTTGGCTTGCATCGGCCCTCGGCGAATGTCGAGGTAGCGATACCGAAGGCGCACCGCTTCGTCGATGTCGACGCGGTCGTCCAACTGAAACGGTGGCGCCTCGGCTAACGCGAGGACCTCCACGTGGCAGTCGGACAGTTCGACCTGACCCGTTGCGAGACGCTCGTTGACCGTTCCCTCGGGGCGAGGGGTTACCGTCCCCGTGACGCGCACCACGTACTCACTGCGTACGTCCACCGATCCCTCGACGACCGCTTGGACCACCCCGGAGTGGTCGCGGATGTCCAGGAACGCCAAATGCTCGCCGTGTTCGCGTCGCTTGGCCACCCACCCGCACACACTGACGCGCTCGCCCACGTGGCTCTCGTTCACCGAGGCGCACAGCAGGTCGCGCAAACTCGTGGCTTCAACGTCTGGGGACATGTTCACTTCACTTCGTCAATAGTTCGGCGATCGCCGAAGCAACCGCCCCTTGACCCACGCGCTGTTGCGTCTGGTCAAACTCCTGGCTACGCAGGTCCCTAATCGTAACCTCGCCCACTGACAGTTCTTCGGGTCCGATCAACAGCGCGAGACGTGCGCCCGAACGGTCGGCCGCCTTCATCTGGGCCTTCATCGAACGCTGATCGAAGGCGCGATCCACCGCGTAGCCCTCGGCGCGCAGGCTCTCAATCATCACCGCGACCGACTCGTCGCCCGTCGTGTCAATGACGAAGACGTCGAGAGTTCGCTTGAGGAGATCGACGTTCACGCCCTCGGCCTCACGCGCCAGCAGCAAGCGCTCCACGCCGCTGCCAAAGCCGATGCCGCTGGTGGGCTTGCCACCTAACTCTTCGGCCAACTGGTCGTAACGCCCACCGCCGCCGATCGAGTTCTGCGCGCTCTTGAAGGCTTCGGCGACAAACTCAAACGTCGTTCGGTTGTAGTAGTCGAATCCCCTCACGAGGCGCGGATCGAGTGTGCTCGTGATGCCAATAGCACTCAGGCCACTCACGACCGCGTCAAAGTGGGCGCGACAGTCGTCACAGATGTGGTCGATCAGCATGGGACCCTTGGAGGTCACCTGGATGCACGCCTCGCGTTTGCAGTCGAGCACGCGCAGAGGGTTCTCGCGCCAGCTCTTTTGGTGCTCGTCGCACAGTTGCAACTCGTGTTCCGCGAGGTAATCGCTCAGGAGCTCAACGTATGCCGCGCGACACTCCCGGTGGCCCATCGAGTTGATGAGAAGCGTGACCTGTCGCAGTCCAATCGCGCGATAGAAGTTGTGCGCGAGCGTGATCACCTCGACGTCGATGGCG
>DATHNV010000102.1:0-2081 GCA_035485615.1 Acidimicrobiales bacterium | reverse complement strand
CCATGGCGAGCACGATCCACAACACGTCGCGCCGACTCATGCGTTCGCCAAACAGTGGTCGTGCAGCGATGAGCACGAGTGCGGGTTGCAGCGCTCCGATCACCGATACGTCCACGATGCTCGTGAGGCGCACCGCGCTGTAGAACATCATCATGTCGCCACCGAGGAACAGTCCTCCAAGCCACGTCGCGCGCACCGTCGACCACGACAGACGCTTGCCGGTGAGGTACACCAGTGCGCTCAGGACCACTGCGCCTAGCCACAAGCGATAGAAGGCCACGACAAGCCCCGAGGCGTAAGTCAGCACGACAAAGATGCCGCCAAAGCCCCACAAAATGGCGGCGGCGGCGGATCCGCTCAGGCCAAGGGCGGCGCCCTTAGACCCGAGGCGCGCGGGGTGGGAGGGCGTCGGGGGCACGAGGAGGCGGAAGGGCTATTTGCCTTTCGCCGGCCGATCGGGCGTGGTGTTGGCCGGGAAACTCAGCGTCGCGTGGTGCTGACCGATGTTCGCCCATCGACTCGTGACGGCCTTGCCGCGCGTGTAGAACTTGACGCCGTCGGGCCCGTACACGTGCAGGTCACCAAACAGAGAGTTGTTCCACCCGCCAAAGGAGTAGTAGGCGACGGGCACCGGAATGGCGACATTAATACCCACCATGCCGGCTTCCACTTCCGTCTCGAAACGTTGCGCGGCGCCACCGTCGCTGGTAAAGATCGCCACACCATTGCCGTACCCATTGCGCTCGACCAGCGCGATCGCGTCGTCCACCGTGTCGACCCGCACCATCGAGAGCACGGGCCCAAAGATCTCATCGGTGTAGACCTGCATGTCTTCGGTGACGTTGTCGATGAGACACGGCCCGAGCCAGAATCCGTTCGGATCGCCGGCGATGTCGTGCTCGCGCCCGTCGATCGCGACCGAAGCCCCCGCCGCTTCGCCGATACCCAGGTACGAAGCCACCTTGTCGCGGTGCTCGCGAGTTACTAATGGACCCATCTCGGACTCGGCGTTCGTGCCGTCGCCCACGGTCAGTCGATCGACGCGTGATCGGATGCGCTCAACAAGTTCGTCGCCCACTCCGTCCACGGCGACGAGAACCGACGCGGCCATGCACCGTTCGCCAGCCGAGCCGAACCCGGCGCTCACCGCTGCCTCCGCCGCGTCGGCGAGGTCAGCGTCGGGAAGCACGATCATGTGATTCTTGGCACCGCCCAGAGCCTGGACTCGCTTACCCTCGTGGGCCGCGGTCTCGTAGATGTAGCGCGCGATCGCCGTGGAGCCCACGAAGCTCACCGCCTTGATGTCGGGATGCCGGAGGATGCGATCGACCGCAACCTTGTCACCCTGGACGATGTTGAACACGCCATTGGGCACACCCGCCTCGGCGACGAGCTCGGCCAGGAGCAGCGACGCCGAGGGGTCCTTTTCGGAGGGCTTCAAAACAAACGTGTTGCCCGCGGCGATCGCCAGGGGAAACATCCACAGCGGCACCATCGCGGGGAAGTTGAAGGGCGTGATGCCCGCCACGACGCCCAAGGGCTGGCGCAACGAGTGCACATTGACGCCGGTGGACGCGTTTTCGGTGAACTCGCCCTTGAGGAGCTGAGCGATGCCGCACGCGAACTCCACGACCTCCAGGCCCCTCGCCACTTCGCCGGCGGCGTCGCTCTTGACCTTGCCGTGCTCGGACACGATGAGGTCCGCGAGATCGCTCGCGTGGGCGACGAGCAGTTCGCGCAGCGCGAACATCGCCGCACTGCGTCGGGCCAGAGACGTCGATCGCCACGCGGGAAACGCGGACCGCGCGGCCGCGACCGCGGCGTCCACTTCGTCGTCAGCGGCAAAGTCGACCTCGCCACTTTGTACGCCGGTCGCGGGGTTGAAGACCTTGCCATGGCGCTCGGCGTCGCCGACGAAGGGCTTGCCGTCGATCCAATGAGTGATGCGCTTCATGAGTCCCCTCATTCCTCTTGGGTATCAAATATCGATCCAACTCCAGTGTGTCAGATCGTTTGGTGACTCTTTCGCGAAAGAACGCGGCGTAACGGGTGCGTTACGCCGCGTCTCCGCCACCGAGTGC
>DATHNV010000101.1:0-2816 GCA_035485615.1 Acidimicrobiales bacterium | reverse complement strand
CGGTGCGTGACGTGACGGGCAAAGACCCGCACCCCGAGACCCGCTCCGACCAGGAAAGTCCCGAGAGCGATCAAGGGTGCGGCCAGCGAGAAGCCCCGTGCCCCGACGATTGCCAGTCCGATGAAGATCACGCTTCCGGTGACGTTGGCCACAAAGACCCGGTCGAGTCGCAGCAAAGAGGTGGCGTCCACCAGCCCCGCGATCACGGTGAGCAGGGTCAAGATCCCCGCGAGCGGTCCGTGGACGCGGTCATCGGTGAGGCCCACCCAGAGTTCACGTGGTGTCGCCACGCCACTCACCCGCTCGTTGAAGTTCGCACCACTGTGAGTCTCTTAGCGAACACGGGCCGTTTGCAACTTGAGTTTGTTCTTCTCAACGAGGCCGATCGTCCCTGCGACGCACGTACTTCGTGTGATATCTATTTCATGTTTAAGTTTGTGACAAGAGACGGCCACTGCGGGACCTGACGCGATGTCTTGGGGAATCGAGGTCACCAGAGGGCGTCTAGAGGCCGGTAAAGGACGGGGGGCCTATGGCTACGTTTGAGTGGAAGAAGTTGTCGACAACCGACAAAGTGATCTCGGTAACCGCGGCGGTTGCGCTGATCTCCTTATTTTTGCCGTGGTATGGCGCGAGCGGTGTGTACGGGGGCGCCTCGGTGAGCGGATTTAGCACGTCGTACGGCTGGCTCGGTGGCCTGCTCATCGTGGCGGCCGGTGTCTACCTCGTCTTCCTGCGGGCCGGTTCCAACATGCCCAAGTTCTCCTATGGCCCGGGCGTCATCGTGCTCGGACTGTCGTTGATTGGCTTTGTCATCGTGATCATTCGCTGGATCACGCTGCCCAAGGGGAGCTTCGACGGGGGAGCCTTCAGCTACGGACCACAGGTAGGCATGTATCTCTGCCTTATCGCCGGCGTGGTGCAGTCCTTCTTCGCGCTGCGGATGTTCCGGGCGTCGGGCGAGGCGCTTCCTTGGTCGAAGTAGACCCGAGCGGCAGTAGCGGCGATCGGCGACGGTCGCGAGAAGAAAAAAGAGCCAAAGACGCACCGGTCGGACCGGTGAATCGCTACGTGGGCATCGACCTGGCCTCCCAGCCGAGCGACACGGGCGTGGTGGTCCTCACGGTTGATGGCGCACACGCGCGAGCGTCCCTGCCGGGCACGCCCGGTGAGAAGTTTGTGGGCGATGACGCGAATCTGGTGGGGATCGTGGACGAGCGCACCGCGGTGGGCCTAGACGCGCCCCTGGGCTGGCCCGACGACTTCGTCGCGGCCGTGGCCTCGCACCGCACGAGCGCGCGCTGGCCCTCCTACGAACATCGCAGTTCGGACAAGATCCGCCAGACCCTGTGCTATCGAACGACCGACCTCTTTGTCCAAGAGCACCTCAAGATCACCCCGATGTCGGTCTCCTCGGACCGCATTGGCGTCGTGGCGATGCGCGCCGCGCGCCTACAGAGCCTGTGGGTGCGCCGCTGGGGTGACGCCGAAGAGCGCGACGGCAGTGGACGTCTGATTGAGACCTATCCGGCGGCTGCCCTGTCGGTGTGGGGACTGCGCCAGCCCCACGGCACCCCCTACAAGGGTGGACGCGCGAGCGAACGAGAGTCGAGGCGCGGAGCCCGACGAGAGATACTGGCCAAGATCACCGAGGAGACCCGGGCGTGGCTCACGATCGATGACGACGTACGCGAAGGGTCGGAAAACTCCGATCACGTGTTTGATGCCTTGATCTGCGCGCTCGTGGCGTTAGCCGCGCGCGCGAACTTAACGGCCGTGGTGCCCGAGGAGAACCGCGACGCGGCCCGGCGCGAAGGCTGGATTCACTTCCCCAAAGACGCCAACTCACTGGCCGAACTAGGGACGGTACTGCCGCCCTCCTAGTCGGGCGTCGTGAGGTCCTTGTGCCAGGTCACGTTGCCCCCGTTCGGGCGAGCGCCCAGCGTTTCGTTGACGGCGATCATGGGGGCGTTGAGCGAGTTGTTCGAGGTGAAGATCGTGTGCGTGGCGTACCCTCCGGATTCGAGGAGCCGCATGGTGGCGATCTTGAGGAGTGCGCCCAGGCGGTGTCCACGGTGTGCGCGCAGCACCAAGGTGTCCCACTGGTACGCGCTCCCGGGCCGCTCGCGCGAGACGGTGAGTTCGCTGTAGCCCGCGATCTCACCGGTTCGCAGGTGGCGTGCGGCTGCAACTAAGAGGTCCCGGCCCATCTGGTTGACCCGTTCTTCGTGCTGGCGCACCCGGATGTCGTCCCACACTTCTTCTTGTGCGCCGTATCCGGCGTCGGGTATCTCGACGGGCATGAGAGCCTTCGCTCGCGCCAGTCCGCTGATGAGTTCCGCGGGTGCCGTATTGCGCCACGACAGGATCTCGTAGTCGATGGCGGCGGGCGCGTAGCGCGCCTCGAGTTCATCGAGCTCTCCCTCGGGTCGCGGCCAGGCGAGGTCGCGGATCACGTTCTCTTCGACGACGCGGTACCCCTTGGCGGGAGCGAAGTGGCGACTGGCCCCCGCCCCGAGGGCACCCTCGTCTTCGTTGACGGTGATGATCAGGGTTCGTCGTTCGAGGGACCTCGCTCGGTCTTCCAGGCGAGCGAGCGCCGCCGAGCCATGGCCCTGGCGCCGGTGGGCGGGATCGACGAAGAGGTCACCGCGTATCCACTCGAGGTTGTCGACCCGTGACACCTCGAGGGCGCCAACCGCAAGTGGCGCGAGCGGATCCCCGTAGGAGTAGATCTCAAAGTACGTGGGTGCGTCAACGTCGAGCGCGCGGGCTCGCCACTCTTGGGGGAGCCAGCCGTCTTCACGCTGGCTGTC
>DATHNV010000100.1:0-2362 GCA_035485615.1 Acidimicrobiales bacterium | reverse complement strand
GTGGCGTAACTGATTCGCTCGCGGCGGTAGCCGGGCGTGGCGTAGCGCAGGTACCAACGAGTGGAGAAAAACAGCACCGGCAGCGACACCAGGCTCGCGACGCTCGCAAGGGGACTGACGAGCAGCATCGCGCCCAGCGTGAGGATCGCCTGGAGGATGGCGACCAGCCACTCGGGCACGGCGAAACGCACCGTGCGCGAGAGGGCCTCCATGTCGTTCGTGGTGCGACTCAGTAGGTCGCCGGTACCGGCCCGCTCGACCTCCATCAGCGGCAGGCCCAGCACGCTCGCGAGGAACTCCTCGCGCAACTGGGCAAAGACAATCTCGCCCAGGACGTAACTACGCCGGCGCGCAAAGTACGTGAGGACCGCGTAGGCGAGCGACGACACGACGAGCACACCGACGTACAGAGAGATCTTGTGTCCGGTGAGTTGATGATCGGAGGCAAAATCCGTGATCTCACCGATCACCCAGGCCGGGATCAAACCCATGACGGCGGCCAGGGAGTAGAGCGAGAGCATGCGCGCGAGGGGACGACGGTGCTGGCGCATCAGCACACGCGCGTAGGCCCTCACGACTCCGGAGGTCGCGGTGGGTAGTTGATTGGAGCGAGGGCGGGTGACGTCACTCATCAGCTGTCCTCGCGCAGAACGATCTGGCGATAGCGCGCCGAGCGCGCGACGAGTGCGTCGTGGGTGCCCTGGTCGACAACGCGCCCGTCTTCGAGGAGATAGACGAGATCCATGCGCTCGAGCAGCAGAGGACTCGTGGTGGCGAGCAGGGTCGTGTGGGCGCCGCGGATCTCGCGAAGTCGTGCGGCGATACGTCCCTCGGTGTGGGTGTCCACGGCCGACGTGGGCTCGACCAGCACGAGGACCTCGGCGTTGGTGAGGATGGCGCGCGCCAGACTCAAGCGCTGGCGCTGACCTCCCGAAAATCCGCGTCCTCGTTCTTCGACGGTGGTCGAAAGGCCGTCGTCGAGGGCGTCGAGCACGTCGAGTGAACTCGTCGCGTGCAGGACCGCGTAGATGCGCTCGTCGTCCATCGCCTCGTGGGGCATCAGTTCGTAACGCAGCTCGCCCGAGAACAGTCGAGGTTCGATCTCGCTGACGACCACGTGGCTTCGCACGTCATCGAGGGCGTAGTTCGCGATGGGCAGGCCGTTGACAAAGACGTCGTGGTCATCGGCGTTAAAGCGCCCGAGACGATCCGCCTGGTAGACGGCGTCCTCGGGCAGATCGGTCACCATGGCGCAGAGTTGTCCGTGCTCGAGCACCAGGCCGCTGCGTCGATCCTCGAGGCGCGTGATGCGCGCGGGCCAGGCGAGGGGATTCTCCGGGCTCGTGACGGTGGGCGTGATAGCGAGCACGCGCAGCACCTTGCCCGCGCCCACGTAGGCCCGCGTGGCCTGAATGACGTAGTCGATGGCGGTGCGCAGGGGAGTGGTCAGGAACATGGAGTACCCGAAGAAGGCGACGAGTTGACCTGACTGCAGGGTGCCGTTCATCACGTCGCGCGCGCCAATGAAGGTCACGATGCCCGTCAAGATCGCCGGCAGCAGCACCTGTCCTGACTCGAGGCCCGCCTGGGGAGACGAGACGCGAACACCCGCGGCGCGTACGAGTTGACTCTGTCGTCGGTAGTTCTCGAAGAAGACGTCTTCGCCCCCCACGCCGCGCAGGATGCGTAGTCCGGCCACGGTGTCCGCTCCGAGGGCGGCCAGTCGGCCCGCGGCCTCGCGTTGGGCCGCCTGGGTACGGTGCAGTGGGCGCATGAGTGGCACCGTGAGGGATCCGAGGACCGGCACCCCGAGGAGCACCACGAGCCCAAGTTCGACCGACGTCGAGAGGAGAATAAAGGACACCACGATCCAGGCCACGATGGCGCCCGCGAACCGGGCGAAGCTGTCAAAGGTGCTGCCCACGCGCACGGCGTCGGCCGCGACGGTGTTGACGACGTCGCCCGAGGGAATCTCGTCGGTGAGGGCGGTGCCGGTCGTGGTGATGTGCCGGCCCACGACCTGGATTGTGCGGTATGTCGCCTGCATCCAATTGGTGACCGCCAGTTGGTGGCGCAGTGATCCGCAGACCGCCTGAATGGCGCCCAGGACGACGACGACGCCGACCCACTTCCACAGTTGGCCCGTGTCGTGGTGTTCCACGCCCTGGTCGATGGCCGCGCCGACGGCGAACCAGACGAGCGCCTGGGCGACCATCCAACCGATGCCAAAGAGTGCGTTCAGGCTCAGTAGCCAGCGCTGATGACCGGCCAACCAGCGCAAGAAACTCGCCGGAGAATCGGTGTTGGGCGTGCCGGGGTCCGCTACCGGCAGTTCGCGGTAGGGCAAGTGCGGCACGTCATG
>DATHNV010000099.1:0-3726 GCA_035485615.1 Acidimicrobiales bacterium | reverse complement strand
CCGCCGGGATCTTGCTGGTCGTGCGATTCATCCAGATCTTGACCTCCTAGTCTCTCGTCATGACTGTTCTCCCCACGATCGTCTGCGTGCACGCGCATCCCGATGACGAAGCATTTTTCGGGGGTGGAGCCAGCGCGCACTACGCCGCCCTCGGGCATCGTCTGGTGCTGATCACGTGCACGAAAGGCCAGCTCGGGTTCGACTCAGCCGGTGGAGCCGGAAACGTGGCGGGCCACGACGCCCTCGAGACGACGGCCAATCGCGCGGGTGAATTGCAACGTTCGGCCGCGATGCTCGGCTTCTCGCGCGTCGTCACGCTCGGCTATGACGACTCGGGCATGAAGGGTTGGCCCGAGAACGACAACCCGAGGGCGTTCATGAACGCGTCGACCGATGTGGTCGCTCGCACGGTCGCCTCGATCCTGGATGAAGAGAACGCCGAGGTGGTCATCACGTACGACGAGAGCGGCTTCTACGGACACCCTGATCACGTCCAGGCGAACGCCGTCGCACGCCGCGCCGTCGAACTCTCGTCGAGCGTGCAGCGCCTCTACTACTCGGTCGTGCCCGACGGCATCATGACCTCATTGGTCGAGCGGGCAACCGCCCAGGGTCTCTCGATGCCCGCGTGGGTGCTGGACGCCGGGGTGCACGTAAAGTCCGAACTCGTGGCGACCACCTTGGACGTGGGACCCTACGTGCGTCGCAAGCACGACGCCATGGCCGCGCACGCGACACAGATCGACAACCGTGACCTCATAGAGATGGACGACGAACTCTTCGACCTGCTGTTTCGCACTGAGTACTACCAACGCGCCTGGGCTCGCAGTGAGACAGGCGCCGACCAGACTGATCTTGTAGGAGGACTCTGATGACACTCACTTTTTTGGCCGTGCACGCGCACCCCGACGACGAAGCCACCTCGACGGGCGGGCTCTATCGCCTACTGGCGAACGAAGGCGAGCGCACCGTACTGGTGACGTGCACCAACGGTGAGTTCGGCGATGCCCCGGGGGGCATCAAGCCAGGCGAAGTGGGACACGACCCCGATGTCGTGGCCGAGATTCGCCGCGGCGAACTTGATCGGTCCGTGGAGGCACTCGGCATTACGCGCCTCGTACGCCTCGGGTATCGCGACTCCGGGATGATGGGCTGGCCCCAGAACAACGACCCCCACGCCTTCTGGTCGACGCCCGTCGACGAGGCGGCCGAGCGACTGGCCGTCATACTGCGCGAAGAGCGCCCCCAGGTGATCGTGACCTACAACGAGCACGGGTTCTATGGACACCCCGACCACATTCAGGCTCATCGCATCACGATGTCGGCCCTGGAGCTGATCGACTACGAGCCCACGCTGTACTTCAACGCCATCCCGAGTTCGGTGATGTTGATCATGCGCGCACGCTGGGAAGAAGAAGGGCGCCTGGAGCGCGAGGCCGAACTCGCCCGCGGCGTGGTGCGCGAGCCCGATCCGGACCCCGAGGAGGAGTTCGAGATGGGCACGCCCGACGACGAGATCAGCGCCACGATCGACGTGACGTCGGTCACCGACGCGAAGTACGACGCCCTCGCCGCGCACGCCTCGCAGCTCGACGACTCCTTCTGGCTCAAGATGGGCCGTGACGAGTTTCGACGAGTCATGGGCACCGAGTGGTACTGGCGGGTGACGAACCCCGAGGGACTTTCCGGCAACGTGCCCGATATCTTCGCGGGCTACCGCTAGGCGGTGGCTTAGTAGCGGTAGGTGTCGGGCTTGTAGGGTCCCTCGACCGCTACGCCGATGTAGTCGGCCTGCTCTTTGGTGAGGGTCGTGAGTTTGACGCCCAGTGCGTCTAAGTGCAGTCGGGCCACCTTCTCATCGAGGTGCTTGGGCAGGACGTAGACCTTCTTCTCGTAGTTCTCGGGGTGGGTGTACAGCTCGATCTGGGCCATCGTCTGGTTGGTGAAGGAGTTACTCATGACGAAGCTCGGGTGACCGGTCGCGTTGCCGAGATTGAGCAGTCGCCCCTCGGAGAGCACGATGATCGACGTCCCGTTGGCGAAGGTCCACTTGTCCACCTGTGGCTTGATGGTTTCGCGCGTGACGCCGGGCAGGGCGGCGAGACCAGCCATGTCGATCTCGTTGTCGAAGTGACCGATGTTGCCGAGCACGGCCAGGTCCTTCATGCTCTGCATGTGCTCGACGGTGACGATGTCGCGATTTCCCGTGGCGGTGATGACAAAGTCGGCCACCGGCAGCGCCTCGTCGAGCGTCGTGACCTGGAATCCGTCCATCGCCGCCTGGAGCGCGCAGATGGGATCGACCTCGGTCACGATGACGCGGGCACCCTGGCCTCGGAATGACTCGGCCGAGCCCTTGCCCACGTCGCCGTAGCCGCAGACGAGGGCGACCTTGCCGCCGATGAGGATGTCCGTGGCCCGATTGATGCCGTCGATGAGCGAGTGGCGCACCCCGTACTTGTTGTCAAACTTCGACTTGGTCACGGCGTCGTTCACATTGATCGCGGGGAAGAGCAACGAGCCGTCACTCTCCATCTCGTAGAGCCGGTGCACGCCGGTGGTGGTCTCTTCGGACACGCCGACGATGCCCGCGGCCATGGGCTCAAAGACCTTGTCACCCTTCTCAATGATGGAGGTGAGCAGGTTCAAGATGACGCGGTACTCCTCGGAGTCGGCCGTCTCGGGGGAGGGCACGAAGCCCGCGCGCTCGAACTCGAGACCCTTGTGCACGAAGAGAGTGGCGTCGCCACCGTCGTCAAGAATCATCGTCGGGCCGTCGTACCCGGGCCAGCGCAAGAGCTGCTCGGTGCACCACCAGTACTCCTCGAGGGTCTCGCCCTTCCACGCGAAGACCGGCACCCCCTGAGGATTCTCGGGTGTGCCGTGGGGGCCGACGACGATGGCCGCGGCCGCGTGGTCCTGGGTCGAAAAGATGTTGCAGCTCACCCAGCGCACGTCTGCACCGAGGGCGACGAGCGTCTCGATGAGCACCGCGGTCTGGATCGTCATGTGCAGCGAGCCGGCGATTCGCGATCCCGCCAACGGCTTGGACTCGCCGAACTCGGCGCGCATCGCCATCAGTCCGGGCATCTCGTGCTCGGCCAGGGTGATCTCGGCGCGACCGAAGTCGGCCAGCGAGAGGTCAGCCACTTTGAAAGAAAAGGTGTCAGAGGTCATGGTTTTCTCCTAGAAACTTGAGAACAGCCGGGCGCCGACCTCTGTCGCAGCATTCGCCCGGATCAATTGTATCGTTAGACGCCCACGCGGAACTCAACGACGTCGCCGTCGCGCATGACGTAGTCCTTGCCCTCCACTCGCGCCTTGCCGGCCGCTCGCACCGCCGCCATCGAACCGGCCGTGATCAGGTCGTCGTACGAGACGACCTCGGCTTTGATGAAGTGCTTTTGAAAGTCGCTGTGGATCTCACCGGCCGCTTCGGGGGCCGTCTCGCCGCGGTGGATCGTCCAGGCGCGCGCCTCTTTGGGACCGGCGGTGAGGAACGTCTGAAGCCCCAGTGTCTCGAAGCCGACCCGGGACAACTGGGCGAGGCCCGACTCGTGCTGACCGTAGGACTCCAGGAGTTCCATCGCTTCAGCGTCGTCCAACTCCGCGAGTTCGGCCTCCACTTTGGCGCAGAGCACCACACTTGGGGCCGGAGCAACCGACGCGCGTAACGCGTTCTGGCGTGCCTCGTCACCGAGTGTTGCTTCGTCGACGTTGAACACG